>VGRY01000071.1 GCA_016875195.1 Deltaproteobacteria bacterium | reverse complement strand
GAGTTCTAAAAACTCCGGTGGATTGAGAAAGACATTCTCTCGCATATTGACAGAACCTGCATCAAAAGAGACCAGTTCCGGTTGGAAGGTTAAAGGGACCAGTCTCTCGCGAAATTCGAGATTCCTGCCCGGTATGCCGCTTGTTGTCAGGCAAAGGATGGCATCTGTTTCACCCCGGATACGGTCCACCACTTCCTTAAAGATCTCATAATTCTGGGTCCCCAGCCCGGTCTTCGGATCCCTGACATGGATATGGAGGACCGAAGCCCCTGCCCTCCAGGCCTCGATACCGGACTGAGCGATTTCGGCCGCTGTGATGGGGATATAAGGTGTCTGCTCCCTTGTAATTCGAGAACCTGTAACACCAACACTGATAACCAGTTTTTCCATAAGCTGTGTCCAATCTTTTTTATTCCGCATTCCGCAATCCGAATTCCGAAATGCTTTTAAAGGTCTTCTTCAGAATTTCGATGAGCTCGTCAACCTGATCTTCTTCGATGATCAGCGGAGGACCGACCATCACCATGTCGCCATTGATCCCATCCACAAACCCTGTTCCTGGATAGAGGATAAGGCCATGCTCAAAGGCCAAATCGATCACTCTCTCCGTAAATCGTTCAACCCTTGGGAAAGGTTCTTTTGTCTTCTGATCTTTTACAAATTCGATAGCTGTCATCAATCCCCTGCCCCTCACATCGCCCACAAAACGAAAAACTTTCAGCTCATCTAATCTCTTTAAGAGATAAGCCCCTCTTTTAGCACTCTGCTCTATCAGCTTCTTCTCTTTAATAAACTGGATGACTGCCAACCCAACAGCACAAGCAACCGGATGATGAGAAAAGGTATGACCATGGACAAACCCCCCTGCCCTCTCCTTCACCCGCTCTACGAATTCACTCCTCGTGATCATCGCTGAAAGAGGGAAATAACCACTGCTCATCCCTTTTCCCAAAACCATGATATCCGGAGAAATATCCCAATGCTTAACGGCAAACCACTTTCCAGTCCTACCCATTCCGGTCATCACCTCATCGTCGATCAGAAGAATTCCAAAACGATCGCAGATCTTCCTGATCAACGAGAGATATCCCTCCGGGGGGACAAGGGCTCCAATCGTAGCGCCCCCAATAGGTTCGAGGATGACCGCTGAGATCGTCTCCGGCCCCTCCATCTGGATCACCTGCTCAAGGGTCTTTGCACATTCAAGCTCGCATTGGGGGTAGGAAAGATTGAAGGGACATCGGTAGCAGTAAGGGGGCGGAAAATGTGGGAAGTCGATCAGAAGGGGAAGATAAGGTTTTCTCATCCCGATGCGGCCGGTCAGTGAAAGCGCGCCGAGGGTGTTCCCATGGTAACTGTGCCATCGTGAAATGACCCGCCACCTTTGGGTATGGCCCGATTCTAAAAAATACTGTCTTGCAAATTTGATGGCCGCTTCAATCGACTCGGAGCCACCCGAAAGAAAGTAGATCTTTTCTAAACCATCCGGTAGGATGCCTCCGAGTGTCTCAGCATACTCCTCGATTGACCTTGTAGTGAATTGGGTTCCGTGGACATAACCCACCTGCCCCATCTGCTCAACCATTTTTTGGACGATCTCTTTTTGACCATGTCCGACATTGACAACCAGCGCACCACCCGAGCCGTCAATATAACGCCTTCCTTTCTCATCGTAGAGATAGATCCCCTCTCCTTGGGTAACCAGAGGATAGGTCCGGCTTAATTTTCGATAGAAAACATGTCCTTTAGGATAGGCAAACTCCATTAAAACACCTCCGTAACCAATTCCCGACTCCCAAAGAGAATCGGCGATTAAACATTTGGCAATGGATTCACTGATTATTGCTTTTAACTTTTCTCTGTCCTCTTTTCAAGTAAACCTCATTGCGCTTTCGACGCAACATTCTGCTGAGCGAGTAACCTTTGTAAGGTGATCTTAGGTAAACCCCGTTAGAAAGCTCCGCAGCAGAGCTGAGGGGCTTTCTAACGGGGTAAAGATACCGGAAAGAGTTGTCGAATGAATCGCCAGAATTGTCGAACAAAACGAATGATTAATCCTTATGGAACCCACTGTGATGTAGGTTCCGTTCACATCATTATTTTTTCCTCTTTCTCTAACTTCTTAACATTCCTAATAAATGGGGAGGCAACAAATTAACAATTCAAAAGACTCAAATAAATTGGCACGGTCATTGCTTTTAAGAAATCAAAAATCACAAAGAAAGGAGAGAAACAAATGAAAAGAAGTCTGGTGGTAGTGAGTTTAGTGGTGGTGATGGTTTTAGGGGCAATGTCTGCTTATGCCTTTGGCCCGGGTTTTGGCCCTCGCGGAAAGGGTGGTCCCTGCCGGGAAGGTTCCGAACCGGGGAAAGGTGTCTCGTTGACACCCGAACAGAAGACGAAGCTTCAGGAATTACGGCAGAAGTTTATGGATGAAACAGCAAATATCCGGGAAGCCCTTCTGGCCAAAAAGTTGGAGCTTAAATCTCTCTGGACCAATCCAAAGACTGAGGCTAAAGCCATCATCGAAAAAGACAATGAGTTAAGAGATCTCAAAGATCAGATGAGGGATAAGGGGCTGCAGTTCAGATTGGAAGCCCGCCAGTTCCTTACAGCAGAACAGATCGCTGCATCCGGTCCAGGATGTGGAATGGGCCTTGGTTTCGGGCGTGGACAGATGGGAGAACGCGGTATGGGCCAAGGACAGAGACCCTGTTTCTAATAAAAGTTCCTGACCATACTTAAAAAGGGGAAGGCATTTACCTTCCCCTTTTATTTTTTATCCACTTGAAGGTTTGACTTTTTAAACACGTTCCGATATGGTTAAAATAGATTTGGGAACAAGAAGGGTTGCGATATGGCATTAAAAATAACTGCCTTCTCTCTCATCCTGATCTTATTGCTTCCGATCATCTCCTACCCTCAACCGATGGGAATGAAGCCCTGGAGGAAAGATGCCCGTTGTTGGAAGGCAGCAGAACTTAACCTCTCCCCAGAACAGACCAAGGGGCTCAATCTCCTTCAAGAAACTTATCTCAAAGACATGCAACTCCTTCGGGCACAACTCATCACCAAACGACTCGAATTTAGAGAGCTTCTCACCAATCCTGCTGTTAGAATGGACTCGATCCGGATGAAATATATTGAAGCGACTGAAACGCAATCCAAAATGGAGGAGAAGGCCATGGAATATTTGGTAAAGGTCCGGGGCCTCCTCTCACATGAACAGCTCAAACTCTGGTGTCCTGAGCAGGAGTTTCCTTTTTTTCAGCGCATGATGCCTGGCCATGGCCCCATGGGCCCCATGAGTCCCAAAAAGATGTTACCCCCGGAAGAATAGAAAGGGATGCGGATTGTTCGGGAATAGAAAGAGGATAAGCAGAAGTTTCTCGCCTGTCTACCTTGCGATCCTTTCCGGAATCATCCTTATCATTTTGATCATCAACGGTTTCCTCGAGATTGAACGGACCCAAAGGGGGTTCTATTCCCTGCTTGAAAGGGAAGCCATTGTCCTCATCCAGCATTTCGAGAAGAACATTCAAGAAGCCCTCACCTCCCTCCAATCCTCCCAGCACTTCTTCGGCATGGAAGAATCGATTGCTGAATATCTCCTCGAAGCCCTTCACCGGATAGACCAGATCGATAGTCAACAACCTTTGAATTCATCCGACCTCCAATCGCTTACTGACCAATACTCGGTTGCCTCAATCGGGGTCTATGATTTAAAGGGAGAACTCCTCCGGGCTTGGCCGACAGCCTTTTCTTTTAACAATAGGTCCTTTCTACGGGAGATGATTCAAAAGAAAGTTTCAGTAGCCATCGATCTTTTCGGGAGACCTCTGATTGAGGGAGATCTCTTTACGATCGCCATCGAAAGAAAGGGGACTTCGGGAATCATTGTCCTTCAGCTCAATGGAGGGCAGATGAAGCGGCTTCTCCGTCAAATTGCTGTCCAGAGGGCGATCTCCGACCTGGGACTAAGGGAAGGAATTCTTTTTGTCTCTGTTCAGGATGCCAACCTTTTTACCCTCGCCCATACAGACACTTCACAGATTGGAAAAAAGGATGAAGATACCTTTCTGAAGAGGGTATTGCAGAGCAAAAATACCCTTTCACGTCTCTTCCGGCCTGCAAGGGGAGAGGAACTGTTTGAGGTCGTCAAATCTTATTCGATAAATGATAAACCGGCAGGCCTCATCCGAATTGGATACTCCTCCGGAGAGATACGTCCCCTTCTCACCCAGATCAAAAAGAGTGTCGCCCTCTCAGTCTTATTCTTTCTCATCCTTGGAATTGCCGCCACCGCACTGATATGGGTGAATCAGAACCGGCATCTCCGGAAGATGGAGGAGTTAGAAGACAGGATCCGTTTCGCAGAGAGACTCTCTTCACTGGGCCATTTAGCTGCTGGCGTGGCCCATGAGATTCGCAACCCCCTCAATGCCATGGGCATGGGCCTCCAGAGGCTAAAGAGGGAATTTCTTCCTCAGGAGGAATCGAAGAGAGAAGAATACCTCTCCTTTGCGGATCTTATCCTCAAAGAAGTCCGGAGGGTTAATGAGATTATTGAACAGTTCCTGACGCTCTCCCGGCCTTTCGATCTCAAACGAAGAGAGGGTTCTTTGCAAGAACTCCTCAAACATCTGGTCACCCTTTTTCATGAGGAGGCGAATGCTCAGGGGATTACACTCCGTTTGGAAACAGGACATGATCTTACTTCACTCTGGATGGATGGTGAGAAGTTGACACAGGCATTCATCAATATTATGAAGAATGGAATGCAGGCTATGGAGACAGGAGGAATCCTCAAGATTGAAGCCCGCTCCTTTAAAAATAGTATCGAGGTCGTCTTTTCGGATTCAGGTTCCGGTATTCCCGAAGACCAGATGGAAAAAGTCTTCAATTATTATTATACGACAAAGGAGAAGGGAGTCGGATTGGGACTTCCCATTGCCCACCGGATTATCGAAGCCCATGGCGGCCAGTTAAAGATAGAGAGCAAATCGGGTGTAGGCACGAGAGTAGCGGTTTTACTTCCGGTGGTCATTCGGCAGAAAACAGGCAGTAGGGGCAATTCATGAATTGCCCCTACACGAACACTGAATATGCCTCGGGAAATGTTAAAAGATGGAAAAAGCCAAAATTCTGATTGCCGAGGATGAGAAGACCCAGAGGGATCTCCTTGAAGGTTTTTTAAAGAAGGAGGGTTTCTCCGTGGAAGCCGCCTCCGATGGCAAACAGGCCATAGAGAAGATCGAGGGAACCTTTTTTGACATCGCCTTTCTCGACTACAAGATGCCCGAACTCGATGGCCTTCACACCCTTCGTGAAATCAGAAAGCGTTTCCCAGATCTGCCAGTGGTGATGATGACTGCTTACGGAACAGTTGAAACAGCCGTGGCCTCCATGAAAGAAGGGGCGATCGACTACCTGACCAAACCAATTGACCTTGATGAACTCCTCCTCATCATCCGGAAAGTCCTGGAACGGTCCAACTTAATCAAAGAAAATAAGGACCTTAAAGCAAGACTGCAGGAGCGGTACACCGTTCAGAATATCATCTATGGCAGTCCTAAAATGGAGGAAGTGATGGGCCTGGTGGCTCGTGTAGCTCCAAGCCAGGCCACTGTCCTCATCCGGGGTGAGAGCGGGACAGGAAAGGAGTTGATCGCCAATGCGATCCACTATGCCAGCGCCCGCTCTGAAAAACCTCTGATCAAGGTAAGTTGTTCCGCAATCCCTGAGACACTTCTTGAAAGCGAACTCTTCGGTCACGAAAAAGGATCTTTTACCGGAGCCATTCAGAAAAGGATCGGCCGGTTTGAAGAAGCCGATGGGGGCACCATTTTTCTGGATGAAATCGGGGAACTCTCAGCCTCCACTCAGGTCAAGCTTCTGCGTATCTTACAGGAAAGGGAATTCCAGAGATTGGGATCCAACGTCACTTTTAAAACCGATGTGAGAGTCATCGCAGCCACACATCGCAACCTTGAAGAGGCTATGAAACAAGGCCTCTTCAGGGAGGATCTCTACTACCGGCTCAATGTGATCTCCATCCTTCTTCCGACCTTAAAAGAGAGAAAGGAAGACATCCCTCTCCTGTTGGACCATTTTTTAAAGAAATATTCGGGAATTAATCAGAAAAAGATTCACGATATTTCAAAAGAGGCGCGTACGCTTCTCCTGCGCCACCCCTTTCCTGGAAATGTGAGGGAACTGGAGAATCTCATTGAGCGAGCGGTTGTCCTCTGCCGTGGTGAGGTGATTACAACGCAGGACCTTCCTTTCCATCTGCAGGCAGGGTTATCCGAGAAACAATTGGAGTTATCTGCAAAATTAAAAACCCTTCCTGATTCCCTCGAGGAGATCGAACGCGATCTGATCGTCAAGGCTCTCCATCAACACCAGGGTGTCCAAACCCGGGCTGCTGAAAGTCTCGGCATCAGTGAGAGGGTACTGCGTTATAAGATGAAGAAGTATGGGATACGACAGTAAACAAAGTTTCAAGTTATGAGTTTTGAGTTCTAAACTTTACATTGCTAACTGTTAATTGAAAATTGAGAACTGAGGTTTAAACAATGACCTACTACCGCTTTCAGTTCGGATACGGATTTCCGCCCCTCATTAAAAAACTGATGATTGTCATGGGAGCTTTCTTTCTCCTCCAGATGGTGGTAAGCCAGTGGATCAACTTCTACCTGGGGCTTGTCCCGGTATTGGTTTGGAAGAAATTTTTTCTCTGGCAGCTCTTCACTTACATCTTCCTTCACGGCGGGATCACCCACATCCTCTTCAATCTGTTGGCCCTCTGGATGTTCGGGGGGGCCCTGGAAAATTATTGGGGATCGAGAAAGTTCTTATTTTACTTCTTCTTCTGCGGAATCGGCGCCGGCCTCTGCACGGTTCTGTTCACTCCTTATCAAATGGTCCCTGTCATCGGAGCTTCCGGAGCCATCTATGGAATTCTGTTAGCTTTTGGCTGGCTTTTCCCAAACCAGCCCATCTACCTCTATTTCCTCTTCCCCATCCCGGCCAAATATATGGTCATCATCTTCGGCCTCATCTCCCTCTTTTCCTCCAGCGAAGGGACAGGGGGGGGAATCGCCCATCTCACCCACCTTGGTGGCCTTCTTTTCGGGTTTTTTTATATGGTTTATCCATTCATGCGGCAAAAGATTCGCCGTGAATACTACAAACGCAAGTGGTCTCAAAAAGGACCTCGAGGCAAAGATTATTATCACTAAATCATAAGTGGGATTTTTTCTTGTCGGCTCCACAATGGGACCTAATTCCACAATCCGCAATCCGCAATCCGCACTTTATATCGGCACAAGCGGTTACAATTATCCTCATTGGTGGAATGGGGTCTTCTATCCCTCGGACCTATCGCACAGGAACTGGCTCGAATTCTACGCTCAATATTTTAAAACCGTCGAACTCAACGTCACCTTCTATCGCTTGCCAAAAAAAGAGATTTTTGAAGGCTGGTATAAACGGACGCCGAAGGGATTCTCCTTCGCCATCAAGGGAAGCCGGTTCATTACCCACATTAAGCGTCTCAAGGACTGCCGGGAACCGCTCTCTCTCCTATTAGATCATGCCTCCCCATTAAAGGAGAAAATGGGGGCGGTGCTCTGGCAACTTCCACCTCAGTTTCAGTTCGAGAAAGAGAGGCTGGAGCAATTTTGTATTCTCCTCTCCACCCTTCCCCGCTCCAAGGTCCTCCGCCACGCGTTTGAGTTCAGGGACGAATCATGGTTCTGCCAGGATGTCTTCCGAATACTCGAGGAATTTCGATTCGGATTCTGCATTGCCCATGGTTCCAGCCTTCCTTCTATCGCAAGGATTACAGGGGACTTCGTCTACCTTCGTCTCCATGGAGGAGAGGTCCTCCATAGCTCAAGCTATTCGGAGAAAGAATTAAAGGAATGGGCAGGAAAAATTGAAGGTTGGCAGAAGAAGAACAAAGACTTATTCGTCTATTTCAACAACGATACCTACGGCTCTGCCATCAAAAACGGCCTCCAGCTAAAAAAATTGTTGAACCAAGCCTGAACAATCCTTTTTTATAAAGACACTAAAAAATCTTGACAAAAAATATGGATCGTGTATGAATAGTCGTAGATTTACTCCAACCGTTTTGGGCTTGAAATTCTTATACGCCTTTTAACACTCTCTTCTCAAGGTATAATCTTTTTTGAGAGGATTGGGAATGGAGAAAAGATTCAAAGGCCTGGTCTCAAAAATAGCGGGACCAGGCTTTTTCTTATTAGATCATAGAGTGGGGAGTTTTTTAAGGCTCTATTATTAACTCTTTTCCCTGAGTTACTCATGAAGCCGAAAGGAGGGCAATATGCTTTGCACATTCACCACCCGCTTTCGTAACTTCATCTGGTTTCTGATCTTCACCTTTACACTCTACTGCATGCCCCACCTTGACCTGCTCTTCCCTTACAAACTTTGACATTAATGTTTCCATTCCACTTTGGAAGAAAATCCTAGGTGTTACATTCGGTGTTATTAAGATGGGAGATAATGTTTACATCTACGGGGGCCCTGGGGTAATTACAGAACCTGCCATTGCACTAGCTGTGAGAACCAATGGGGTCAAATCTTTATACTTGACAATACCTGGCGTTTTTGATACCACTCCTCCCAATGGCCAGACCCTTACGCATCCAATACGAAAACGCCTACTATCACGTCACCTGCCGGGGAAACTCCGGCCAGGCGATCTTCTCAACCGATGCTGACCGGGTCGCTTTTCTGGACCTGCTGGAGCGATCCAGCGATATCTATCAGACCCAAATCCTGGCCTATGTGTTGATGTCTAACCACTTCCATCTCCTTATCAAAACCCCCTCAGGCAACCTCCAGGAACTGATGCGCCATTTCAATATCTCCTATACCTCTTACTACAACTGGAAGCATGACCAGAGGGGCCATCTCTATCAGGGCCGTTACAAATCGTTCTTAGTGGATGCGGATAACTACCTTCAGGAGGTCTCCCGCTATATCCATCTCAATCCCATTCGAGTGAAACTCAACACTCCAATGAGCTTGGAAGAAAAGAGGAGAGATCTCAGGGAGTATCCTTGGAGCAGTTACGGGGGTTACCTTTGGAGAGGGAGGAGGAGAGCATTTCTACAAACAGAGGAGGTCTTGGCCTATTGGGGTGGGGATACGGCAAAAGGGAGGCGAAGCTATGAGGGATTTGTGGGGGAGGGGATATCGAAAAAGATACAAAGCCCATTGGAGAAGGGCATCGGGCATGGGATCATTGGAGAAAGTGAGTTTATAGAGAAGATCAGAGAAAAATATCTTGACTCTGATACGGACTCGAGAGAGCTACCGGCGGTCAAAAAGATTTGGGCGCAAATAGAACCAGAAAGAATCATGGAGGTCATCTGTGGGGTATTTGGGGTGAGTCGGGAAGAGATCATGAGGAAGGGAACCAAGGGGGTAGGCCGGGGTGTATTGATGGAGATGTTATATCGGTATGGGGGGATGAATCAGAGGGAGATTGGGGAGATGATGGGAGTGGATTACAGTGCAGTCAGTGTGATGAGAAAGAGGCTATCGATGCTTCAGGTCAGAGATCGAAAACTGACGGCGTTGGTCGGGAGAATCAAAAGGAGATTGGAGTAAAGTCAAGAATAAAGATTTGACCCCAAGTGTTGCAAGTGTTGCCAACGTTGGGACGATAGTGAAAAAATTTATCACCTGGATAGCAATTGGGTTTGCAGGAGCATTACTCCCTATACTGATCTGCCATGGGGCTGATTCTTTACCCCCAACACATTCACTTCAAACAGTACCTACCTATGCCGGTTTCTCAGAGATCAACCCTTTTAAAAATCACTTCATTATCGTTGGAGATACACAGTCCACAAGCCTCTGGGAGTTCTGGCGGGAAAGAAATGATAAAGATCGGAAGTTAATCGTTGATGAAATAGCTAAGCGTGAACCAGCATTTGTTATCCATCTGGGTGATCTCACGACCCGTGGCGCCTCAAATAAGCACTGGCAGCAATTCGATGATATCCACAGGACATTTCGACAGAAGCAAATCCCTTATTTCCCAATCTTAGGAAATCATGATCTCTATGGCAAGAATGAGAAAGCTTTGGGATATTACTTTGGGCGTTTTCCCTATCTTAATCAGAAGCGTTGGTACAGTTTCACCTGGATAAAAATTGGGGTTATTTTAGTAGATTCCAACTTCTCAGATCTAACTGAAGGAGAAAATGAACAGCAGAAAAGATGGTACATTGATGAATTAGAAAGGTTTGAAAAGGATGAAAAGATTGATGATGTGATTGTTTGCTGCCATGAGCCCCCTTTTACCAACAGCCGGGTTGTTCGTCCAAATAAGAAAGTCGAAACATTCTTTGCCAATCCTTTTCTTGAATGCACCAAGACCCGTTTCTTTTTCAGTGGGCATAGCCATGCTTACGAACGTTTTCAGGTGAGAGGCAAGTTTTTTATTGTGTCCGGTGGAGGAGGTGGGCCGAGGCATAGAGTGAACATAAATCCATTTAAACGCCCCTATAATGATCTTTTCCCTGGTCCCGAGCTTCGTTCCTTACATTTCTGTGAGACAGAACTCCAGGATAGTACTCTTTTCTACAGAGTTTTATCCCTTGAACCCGATGGAAAATTCAGAGTCATTGATCAAGTGGAATCCTTAAACCAGCCTCTTAAAAAAAGAAATTTATAACCAACCTTTATATACGAGGTGGGTTATGGAAACACAAAGGCCCAAGGGGAATTCACTTGGGCCAAAAGTTTTAAACAAATAGAGGGTGTCTATTCTATGTTCTTTGCCCGTTGTTCGTTAAATCACCAATCAATGCTTTGCTGCAGGATTTAAGTAGAGATCCTGGGCTAATCTTCTCCCTGTGGCTGTCTGAAATTCCTTTGCCACTAACAATTCAAGCTTCTTCCTGTCACGTGAGAATCCGTTCTCATCGATTTTCGCCAGCCATTCCGATTCATAAAGGAGCTGGAAGTTCAAAGTTTCTTCTTCTCTTGGGTGGTGATGATGGCCGATGATATCACAGATTTCATCGATCACCTCATTCTTCAGGCCAATCCTTTTCAATACATCCTTTGCTATGGGAGGCCCCTCTTTCTCCTGAAACTCCGGAGATGGGCTTCCGTGTTTCTTCTCTGCCTCGTAAACTCCGACATCGTGCAGATAGGCGCTTCCCAGGACAACCAGAGGATTTCCTCCCTCTCCTTTGACCATCTCTTCTGCGAAGCGGGCCACTTTCTGGGCATGGTGGATCCGTTGGACATCTTTATCAAAATATCTTTTCATCGCCTGAGAGAATTTCTCTTTGAATCGATTCTTCTGTAGCTCTTTTTTCAAGTCTTCTAACTCCTGGGGAATCACACCGATACATTGTTCTCCATATTCGCACCATTGGGCGCAACCAAAATCTAATCGGGGGTTGACGATCTCCTCGCCACAACGGCATTTTCTTTTCACATCGTCCTTGAAGAATTCAAGGGTCCACCCACATTTTAAGCATTGAATCTCAAACACATCCTCTGGCTTCCAAAATCTCGAATCCTGTCCCGGGCATTTCATCGTATCTCCCTCCTCAAGAATAAATTTAGACCTTTGGAATTTATCTTTAATTTCGGTTTAGGCAAGGGGTTTCAGGTACAATTCCTCTGCCAGTTTTTTCCCTGTGACCGTTTGAAACACTTTGGCGATTAACTTCTCAAGTTTTTCCCGGTCACCCGCGATCCCCTCTTCTTCAATATTGACCAGCCAGTCCGCCTCGTAGAGAATCTGAAAATGGAGTGTCTCCTCTTCTCTCGGGTGATGATGGTGTCCGATAATATCGCAGATTTCGTCAATGATCTCTTTTTCAATCTCCAACTTGGTCAGTATTTCACGCGCGATGGGAGGCCCCTCCTGCTCCTGGTATCGGCCTGAGGAGCTCTGATACTTTCTCTCGGCTTCATGGATCCCGATATCATGGAGAAAAGCAGCTCCCAGAACAACTAGAGGGTTTCCGCCTTCGACCTTTAAAATCTGCTCTGCATAGCGGGCTACCTTTAGAGCATGATTGACTCGCTTAAAATCGGTCCCGAAATATTTCTTCATCTCGATCCCGATCCTCTCTCTTACCGACTCCCTCAATTCTTGTTTGTGTTTGGCTTTTATTTCTTCGGGAACATCTCCGACGCACTGCTCGGCATAGGGGCACCACTCGGCACAGGCAAAATCGATCTTGGGATTGACGATGAGATGGCCGCATTTGCATTTCCTCTTCACCTCATCTTTGAAGAATTCAACCCTTTTACCGCATTTGGGACAGTCGATATCGAAGATATCGCCTGGTTTCCAGTATTTCATATCTGTCCCTGGGCATTTCATGGTTTCCCTCTCCTTTGACCATACATTAACAATATTCCTGTTTCTCTTCCTTGACTTAGATCAAATCCCCAGGCAAATTTTAATTAATACAAAATCGCCCTCTCTTTTTTGTTTAAAAAAGCGGACTTATTTTATAGTATAATAATTTCAAATACTTACAATATTATTGAATTATATCATGGGGTTATGATTAGACCAGACCTTCTATGAGAACTTTTCTACTTGCAAAATCGGGCATCATGTGTTAACAAAAAATCTATTTGACTAATTTTATCTTCAAGGAGGAATAATGGAAAAGAAACGGAGGGTTCAATGTCAAATGTAACGATGAAAGAACTTCTGGAGGCTGGGGTTCATTTCGGTCATGAGACCAAACGATGGGACCCCAAAATGAAACCCTATATCTTCGGGGCAAGAAATGGAATCTATATCATCGATCTCCAGAAGACTGTGCAGCTCTTCAAGGATGCTTACCAATTTATACGGGAGGTAGCCTCCAGAGGCGAATACATTCTTTTTGTCGGAACGAAAAAACAGGCACAGGAGACGATTCTCGAACAGGCCAACCGATGCGGGATGTTTTATGTCAACCATCGCTGGCTGGGAGGAATGCTGACCAACTTCCAGACCATCAAGCGATCGATTGATCGGCTCAATAAGCTTGAGGCGATGAAAAACGAGGAAATCTATAATCTGCTCCCTAAAAAGGAGGTTCTTGAACTGGAAAAAGAGAGATCAAAGCTCGAAAAAACCCTGGGAGGGATCAAGAATATGAATCGCCTTCCCGGAGCTATCTTCGTCGTTGACCCTAAAAAAGAGAAGATTGCTGTCCATGAAGCAAGGAAAATCGGCATTCCGTCGATTGGCATCGTCGATACCAATTGCGACCCGGATGATGTCGATCATGTCGTACCCGGGAATGATGACGCTATTCGTGCGATCCAGTTATTCGCCACGAAGATTGCGGATGCCGTGATTGAGGGAAAGCAAATCTATGAAAAACAGCTCCAGATGGAAGGGGCCAAAGAGGAAAAAGAAGCTGCCTTGGCAGCGGCCAGCCAACAGGGAGAGTTAGAGGTTGAAGAAGGTGTTGAAGGTGAGGAGGAGGAATAGAACCTAATGGAAATTTCGCTTGAACTGGTAAAAGATCTGAGACAGAGAACCGGAGCAGGGATTGTCGATTGCAAAACCGCACTTCAGCAAGCGGGGGGAAATATTGAAGCCGCCATTGATTATTTGAGAAAGAAAGGGCTGGCAACCGCCGCTAAGAAGGCTGGTCGAATCGCCACCGACGGTCTGGTTGCTTCATATATTCATGCAGGCGGAAAAATGGGGGTCCTGGTGGAAATCAACTGCGAGACCGATTTTGTCGCCAAGACTGAGGACTTCCAGAGTTTCGTCAAAAATATGGCCATGCATATTGCCGCTGCCAACCCTCAGTTCATCAAAAGAGAGGATGTGCCCCAGGAGGTTCTGGATAAGGAGCGGGAGATCTATCGAACACAGGCGCTCGAATCTGGGAAACCGGCGAAGGTCATCGATAAGATCGTCGAAGGAAAATTGGAGAGGTTCTATTCTGAGGTATGTCTGCTCGAGCAGACCTATATCAAGGATTCTGATCTTACAGTCAAAGAAGTCCTCGATGGAATGATCGGAAAAATCGGAGAGAACATCGCCATCCGCCGTTTCGCCAGGTTTCAATTGGGGGAAGGACTGTCCTCACGGTCATAAATCATTTCAGTCACTCATGAAAAAAATCCCATATAAAAGGATCCTCCTGAAGATCAGTGGTGAAGTTTTAACCGGCGAGGGAGGTTATGGAATCGATCCTTCGGTGATTTTGAAGATTGCCGGAGAGATCAAAGAGGTGAAAGCCCTCGGGGTTGAAATCGCTATCGTCATCGGAGGAGGCAATATCTTCCGGGGAGTAGCTGCCAGCGCCAAAGGAATGGACCGGGTGTCCGCGGATCATATGGGGATGCTGGCCACCATCCTTAACGGCATCGCTCTTCAGGACGCCCTTGAAAAGATGGGAGTCCAAACCCGGCTTCAGACAGCGATTGAGATGAGGGAGTTAGCCGAGCCTTTTATCCGGAGGAGAGCAGTACGCCATCTGGAAAAAGGGAGGGTCGTCATTTTTGCCGGAGGAACCGGAAACCCCTATTTCACCACAGACACAACTGCCTCGCTTCGTGCAATGGAGATTGGCGCTGAAGCAATTCTGAAAGCCACCAAGGTTGATGGGGTTTATGATTCCGATCCCATGGTCAATCGAAAAGCCCGTAAATTTGACGAACTCACCTACCTCGATGTCCTGAAAAAACAGCTGAAGGTGATGGATGCGACAGCCATCTCCCTATGTATGGACCACCAGATCCCTATCATTGTTTTCAACCTGAAGAAGAAGGGGAATATCAAGCGGGTCATCTTGGGGGAAAAGGTGGGGACGAAAGTGAAAGGATGAGCCATGGAGGATAAGATTTACGCCGATGTGACGTCGAAGATGGAAAAGACGATCACATCTCTCAAAACAGACCTGAATAAAGTGAGAACCGGTCGAGCCTCGCTTGCGCTGCTCGACGATATCCGAATCGACTACTATGGCACTTCTACCCCACTTAATCAGATGGCTACCCTCGCCGTGCCCGAGCCCAGGCTTATCACCATCCAGCCCTGGGACCCGTCCACGATCAGCGAGATTGAGAAAGCCATCCTAAAATCGGATCTCGGCCTGACACCCATGAACGATGGGAAGATCATCCGGATCAATATCCCCCGATTGACAGAGGAGCGCCGGAAAGAGTTGGTCAAGGTGGTTAAAAAGATGGGAGAAGCAACAAAAGTGGCCCTCCGCAATGTCCGGAGGGATGCCAACGACCAGCTGAAGGGTCTGGAAAAAAACAAGAAGATCTCCCAGGATTCACTCCATCAATGGATGGAGAAGATACAGACGTCCACCGATAAATTTATAGAGAAAGTGGATGGTGCCCTGTCCGCCAAAGAAAAAGAAATTCTTGAAATATAAAATTTGAGATTTTATATTGCCGATGTTAGGTTGAATAGGATGTAATCCCTGCCCCGTTTTGACGGAGCAAATTCAGAAATTCAAAATAGAGAAAAGGGGGTGAAAAAAGTGGCTTATTCAATCACCGATGAATGCGTGGCATGTGGCACCTGCGCGGAGGAATGTCCGGCAGATGCAATTGAAGAGGGAGAACCCTATACGATCAATGAAGAGAAATGCACGGAATGCGGCAATTGTGTCGAAGTATGTCCAGTCGAGGCAATTATTGAGAAATAGTATGGAGAGGGGGAGCCACCCTTCCCCTTTTCTCCTTCTCTTTTGCCCTGCCTTCTTTTTCTATCCCCTCTCTTTCGAAACCTTTTTTCCATCGATTGAAAATCTACCATTGATATGGTAATTTAAATAGATATTCAGTATAAATGCTTGGACACGATTCACAGAGAGGCGATCGTTCTGACCAACCATGGAACAAATCGATAAAGAAAAACTTCCCCGTCATATTGCCATCATCATGGATGGAAATGGCCGTTGGGCTAAAAAGAAAAATTTGAACCGGATCAGCGGACATCTCAAGGGGGTAGATGCCGTAAGAGATGTGGTTACTTCCTGCCGCGAGATCGGAATCAAGGTGTTAACCCTGTACACCTTTTCTCAGGAGAATTGGCAAAGGCCAAAGGAGGAAGTGGCAGCATTGATGGGATTATTAAAGGAATACCTCCTCAAAGAGTGCGAGGAAATGCTCAAAAACAATATCCGCCTCTCTGCCATTGGCAGATTGGAAGATCTCCCCGCCGATGTCCTGGCGACCTTGAAGGAAGCAATCAGAAAAACAGAAAACTGCGACGGGATGGTTCTTAATCTTGCATTGAGCTATAGTGGCCGCTCTGAGATTCTCCATGCAATTCAGGGGATTGTCTCCGATTTGAAAAAAGGGAGGCTCAAAGAACAGGAGATCGATCTGTCATCCTTTCCGCAGTATCTCTGGACCAGGGAGTTGCCCGATCCAGACCTGCTCATCCGGACGAGCGGTGAATCTCGAATCTCCAACTTCCTGCTCTATCAGATCGCCTATACCGAACTCTATCTGACCGAAACCCTCTGGCCAGATTTCAATCGGGAAGAACTCCTTAAAGCGATCGCCGATTACCAATTAAGGGAGAGAAGGTTCGGCCTGACCAGCGAACAGATCAACGGACTCTAACAATATGAAATTCGAAATTCGAAGCACGAAATCCGAAACAAGCACAAATTTTCAAAAATTAAAATGGAAAGAATAATTAAACAAAGTTTCGGATTTTGAAATTTGAATTTCGGATTTGTTTCGAATTTCGATATTCGGATTTCGGATTTCAATCTACAATATTCAATCTGAAATCAACAATTCAAAAAAACCATGGCCAAAATCGAAAAAAAGAAAGTCTGGACAGCGCTTCTTCTCATTCCCCCGCTTGTCCTCATCATCGCCCTGGGACCCTCCCTGATCCTCACCCTGATGGTCCTCCTCATCACGCTTCTCGGGATGAGGGAGTTCTATAACCTCGCTCTCCCCGATTCCGAACGCATTGGCCATGTCGTTGGCATCATCCTGGGATTGGTGCTTTCAATCATCTTCTCCTACGGAAACCCGGACATCCTCATTCCGTTCATCATCCTTATCCTCCTCGTTCTATGCACTTTCTTCATGATCACTTCTCAAGACCTCCTAACCACCATCTCCAAGCTGAGCGTCACCTTTTTCGGAATTTTCTATATTGGTTTTTTGCTTTCCCATGTGATCCTCATTCGAAATCAGGCTGACGGAAGAGCCTGGCTCCTCTTTTTGATGATTACCGTCTGGTCCGGCGACATCATCGCCCTCTTCAGTGGAACGCTTTTCGGCAAACATAAACTCTATCCCAAGATCAGTCCGAATAAAACCTATGAGGGGCTCTTCGGCGCAATCATCGGCTCAGTCGTCATCGGCCTGCTCTTTGCTTTTTTCTTCCTTCCCAATTTCAATACAGTCGCCTGTATCCTCGTGACCATCGGCATGGGAATCCTGGGACAAGTAGGGGATTTCACAGAATCGATGCTGAAACGAGGCGCACAGGTCAAGGATTCCGGGTCACTCTTCCCAGGCCACGGGGGCGTCCTCGATCGCATTGATAGCTTCCTCTTCTCAACACCCTTTCTCTATTATCTCCTCCCTCTTCTCTCAAAGGAGACCCCATGAAACGTCTTGCCATCCTTGGTTCCACAGGCTCGATTGGGGTCAATACCCTGGACATCGTCCGCCAATCCCCGGAGCAATTTGAGGTCATCAGTCTCTCTGCAGGTCTTAACATCAGGCTTCTCAGAGAGCAGATCCTCCGGTTTCGGCCCAAAGTCGTTTCGGTTCTCAATCAAGAGGTGGCTGGAGAACTTAAACGGTCTATTGCCGGTGTGGATGTTGAAGTGGTCTACGGAGTGGAGGGGCTTATCCGCGTGGCGACCCATCCGGAGGTAGATCAGGTCGTCTCAGCGATTGTTGGCGCCGTAGGACTGATCCCAACTCTTTCCGCCATAAAAACCGGAAAAACGGTTGCCCTCGCCAACAAAGAGTCTCTCGTGATGGCTGGAAAGATCGTCATGGAAGAGGCAAAAAAGAACGGGGTTCAAATCCTGCCCATCGATAGCGAACACAGCGCCATCTTCCAGTCGCTGCTCGGCCACAGAAAAGAGGACATCCGTCATCTTATCCTGACGGCTTCAGGAGGACCTTTTCTCAATCATCCGTTTTCCAAACTCCACGAGGTTACGGTCAAGGACGCCCTGAATCACCCTCATTGGGAGATGGGGAAGAAGATCACCATCGACTCCGCTTCGCTCATGAATAAGGGGTTGGAGGTGATTGAGGCCCACTGGCTTTTTGACATCCCGGTAGAGAAGAAAAAGAAGATCATTGTTCTGATCCACCCGCAGAGCGTTGTCCACTCCATGGTGGAATATATTGACGGCTCCTTTATCGGCCAGATGGGAATCGCCGACATGAGGATTCCAATCTCTTATACCCTCTCTTTCCCACAGCGAATGGATCTGAAACTGAACCCTCTTGATCTTTCCCAGGCGGGACCACTTACCTTTTCTCCTCCTGACCCGGAAAAATTCCCCTGCCTCAGGTTGGCCTACCAATCCATCGAAATCGGGGAGACCATGCCCGCCATTTTGAATGCCGCCAATGAGGTGGCTGTCAATGGTTTTCTCGAAGGGTGGATCAAGTTTACCGACATTCCCATCCTCATCCAGAGGGTGATGGAGGAACATGAGGTGAAGACCGTCCGCACGATCGAAGATATTCTCAGAGCCGATCAGTGGGCCAGGGAAAAAGCAAAACTTATCATAGAAGGGAAAAAACCGTGCTGACCACAATTATCTCAACCGTCATTGTTCTCGGAATTCTTGTTTTCGTTCATGAACTGGGACACTTTCTATTGGCTAAGAAACTGGGTGTAGGCGTTCTCACCTTTTCGCTCGGTTTCGGGCCAAAAATCATCGGGAAAAAGATCGGAGAGACCCAGTATCAGATCGCTGCGGTTCCATTAGGAGGCTTTGTTAAACTGATCGGTGAGAATCCGGAGGAGGAAGTTAAAGAAGAGTTGCTCAATCGCTCCTTCTCAAACCAGCCCGTATGGAAACGGGCATTGATCATTGGAGCTGGTCCCTTTTTCAACTTCTTTCTTGCCATCGTGCTCTTCTCAACGATCAACCTCTTTGGTATCCCCTACTCTCTCCCTAAGGTTGGAGAGGTCAAC
>VGRY01000070.1 GCA_016875195.1 Deltaproteobacteria bacterium | reverse complement strand
CACCTGAACTTTGGTCAAATATCCCATGGAAAGTGCCTCCTCTCAAGAATGTTGAAAGGAGGATATCGTAGTTATATGGCTATGTCAAGCTTTTTTTAATTGTTTCATAATTTTTTCACACCTTCTCCCCCTCGAGGGGGGAGGGTGAGGGTGGGGGTGATTCATTTATCACTTCAATTCTTCCAGCGGAATATTAATGACCGTCTCGAGGATGGAGATATGTTTCAACTCTCCCTCGACCCTGATCATGTGTTTCGATGTTTTTGGCGCCATCCTTTTCCCGTCTAATGCTGTCCGGATGACCATCTCCTTAGTCACTGTTTCTCCTTCCCGGTGAGGAATGACTTCGATCTCCGGAGACTGGTAGTCAAAAAGGATAACAGGAATCCTTTTACATCCTATCCTTTTTAAAGCATGCAACCGGTGATGTCCATCCAGAATGATGTAAGTCTCCTTATCCACGGCAATGGGCATCTTGAGGATCCCATCGCATAGGATCTCATTTTTCAACTCTTCCAGGTAATCCGGCCGGATCTCTTCATGTTCCTTCAAATCTTCCAGATTGATCAGGCAAATACCCTTCAGTTTTTTTAGAGGTGATTGGGTCGATTTATTGGAGGAGCGGGATTCAATGGACTTTCTTTTCTTTTTCATGGCTCATATCCTATCTGCTTTTAATTAAAATAAAAAGGGGGAAGGACAATCGAATATCGATCTCCTTCCCCCTGTCTTTTAACCTGAGAGATTTACCCCTTCGGTGCCTAACCCTTCGACTTTGGCTCAGGGTTGGGTCTTTCCAGGAGTCAGCCAAGTTACAGTCCTTTTGCCTGAGAGTTTCCTTCCGGCTTACCGGAACTTGCCCCTTCGGCGCCCCCTTGGGGGTCTCTCCTGTAACTTATAAAATCTATTTTGTTCGAATTTTGAGTTTATGTCAAGATCATCTATTTCAATTGTGTAAACAAGAACGGTTCATCAAATGGGTAAACCTTTCTCACCCAGATCCCAGAAGAGGCCGGCCATCAACTCAAGACCCTCACGGGCGACAGGGGCTAAGAGGTGTTCATCAGGCGCATGCTGTGAACACCCACCGTATGAATGAGGAATCCACACTGTGGGCATCCCCAGGATATCGGTGAAGGCATCGTTGGGTAATGTCCCCCCGAGGTTGGGAAGAAAGGCAGTCTTTTTCCCTGTGGTTCGTTCAATGGAGGAGAGTGCCATCTGAACCATTGGATGATCAGGGTTCAAACGCGTGGCGTTCGTCCAACTCTCCCTCACTGGAATAACCATCACTTCCTTGAATCCATGCTTGTTCAGATGCTGATGCACTGAAGGAAGAAAATGGGACGGATCTTGCCCAGCCACAAAGCGCATGTGGCATCTTGCCCATGCTTTGGGAGGAATTGCATGAGCAGGGGCGTTAGGGTCTCCACAAACAAATGCAAGGATCTCAAGCGTACTCCAACCATAAACCTTTTCTGAAAGGCTCAATCCCGATTCGCCCCAATCCGGATCAATCTGCGGTCCCCCTTCTCCTGTGACCTGAATCTCGGCCAAGGAATGACGCACTGAATCGGGAATCCCCTCTGGCTTCAGGCCGGGAACAAGGATCTTCCCTCTCTGATCTACTAAGGAAGCTATGGCATGGGCCAGGAGAATCCCTGGATTGGCTAAAAGCCCACCCCAGTTCCCTGAATGATGTCCCCCATCGCGGAGTTCTACACAGAGATCAAAGTTCAGAATCCCACGGCTGCCCCCGAAAACCGTAGGCTGATGGGGAGTCAATCGAGGGCCATCGCTGGCAATCAAGACATCCGCCTTGAGTCTCTCCTTTTCCTTTTCGCAAATGGCATGAAGCCCGGGAGAGCCCATTTCCTCTCCCATTTCGATTAATACCTTGACATTAAAACCAAGCCTTCCCCTCTCTCCTTGTACGGCGGCCAGAGCCCCGAAGTTAATGCTGTGCTGGCCCTTATTGTCAGCGGCGCCCCTTCCATACCAGCGATCTCCCTCCTGGATCAGCTGCCAGGGAGTTAACCCGGCGCGCCACTTGCCCTCCATGGCCCGGACCGTGTCGCCATGCCCGTAGGTAAGAATCGTAGGAAGACGGGGATCTTCGATCCTTTGAGCTGTCAGGAAAGGAAGGCCTTCTGCCTTCGGGTTTTCTAATACCTGGCAGTCAAAACCCATGGCTTGCAAGTATGGGACCATTTCATCGGTTAGATAGGCCCGCAGCTCAGGGGATCGAGCCTCATTTTGACATTCTGTGGAATAAGCCACCCGCCGCGATAAATCCTTGAAAAACTCTCCCTTGTCGAAATACTCCCTTGCTCGGGTGATGGCTCCATCTCTGCTCATGCTTCCTCCTTTTCCGCTCCTTCTGGAAAGTGACACTCCAACAGCCTACCTCTTTCGAGTTTCGGTTCAGGCGCATCAGTCATACACAACTCGTTTGCCTTCGGGCATCGGGGATGGAAAGTACATCCCGATGGAGGATCAATGGGGTTCGGGTAAGCCACACCCAGATGAGTATCTGGCAATCTCAACCGAGGTTGTGGCGTCAATACCGAAGCCAACAGGGCCTTGGTGTAGGGATGCCTTGGTCGTTTGAAAAGTTCACCGGTCTCAGCCTCCTCAACGATACGACCCAAGTACATCACCGCCACCCTAGAGGCAAGGTGCTCAACCACGGCCAGGTTATGGCTGATCAGAATATAAGTGAGACCAAATTCTTTTCTCAAGTCGATGAGCAGATTGAGAATCTGTGCCTGAACGGAAACATCCAAGGAAGAAGTCGGCTCATCGCAGACGACGACGTCTGGGTTCATGATCAGGGCCCGCGCAATCGCCACTCTCTGCCTCTGCCCTCCAGAGAGTTGATTTGGATAGTTATACATGAGACGCCTTGGAAGTCCGACCACGTCCATGATCTCCTCAACTTTTCGATTCCAATCCTTTCTACCTCCGAGTTTGTGTACACGCAGCGGCAGACTAATGATCGATTTCACTGTCTTTCGCGGATTGAGCGATGAGTAAGGATCCTGAAAAACAGGTTGGATACGTCTTGAAATTTCGTGGCGATGGCTGGGTGTAATACGCATTCCATCGATAAGAACCTCACCTTTATTGGCATCTTCGAGGCCCAGTATAATCTTGGCCAGTGTACTCTTCCCGCAGCCCGATTCCCCGACCAAGCCTATGACGGTTCCCTTCTCAACACTGAAACTTACCCCATTGACTGCCTGCAACTTCCGCTTGCCTTTGAAGACACCTGCACTCACCAGGTATGTTTTCGTGACGGAATCGACCTGAACAATAATGGGCAGGGTCATCGGGTCGCCTCTCCGCCTCTCTCTCTAAAACAAACATCTGGACTCAACAGACACCGGTAAGATCTCCCTGGACTGATTTCCTTGACTTCAATGAGTTCCACCGCGCACTCGGGTCGCGACGAGGAACACCGGTTATAGAAAGAACAACCGACCAGTTCCCCAATAGGGGTAGGGACCAAACCGGGGATCGAACCGAGATGCTCACCCGGCTTCGTCTTGCCAAGGACAGGAATGCAGTCAAGAAGTCCCCGAGTGTAAGGATGAAGTGGGTTTTCGAAAAGGTCAACCGCACTCCCAGTCTCGACCACCTGACCACAGTACATGACTATCACCCTGTCGGCCATCCTCGCTACAATCCCCAGATCATGGGTGATCAGGATCAAACCCATCTCAAATTCCTTCTGAAGAGAGGCGAGAAGGGACAGGATCTGGGCCTGGATCGTCACATCAAGGGCTGTGGTTGGCTCATCCGCGATCATCAGGCTTGGCCCGCACATTAAGGCCATGGCGATCATGACCCGCTGGCGCAACCCTCCTGAGAGTTGATGAGGGTATTGTCGGAGCCGGCTGGTCGCTGCGGTGATCCCAACTCGATCGAGAAACTGGACAGCTCGCTTCCGGGTCTCGCTGCGTGAGGCTTTTCTATGCTGCATGAAAGCCTCTTCCAGCTGGTCACCGATGGTATAACAGGGATTGAGCGATGTCATCGGCTCCTGAAAAACCATGGCCATCTGGTTTCCCCGAATATCAGCCATTTCCCTTTCTGATGTTTTTAACAAATCTTGTTCATTGAACAGTAATACCTCCGCCCGCCGTTTTGCCGAGCGAGGCAAGAGGTCCATGAGAGATAGGGCAGTTAGGGATTTGCCGCACCCCGATTCTCCAACTAAAGCAACTGTTTCACCTCGTTTCATTTCAAACCCGACATCTCTGACCGCGTTCAGAGGACCTGCAGCCAAGGGAATTTCGACATGGAGGCCTTTTACCTTCAGAATCGATTTCATGTCGAACTCTCCGGAGCCGTGATATCACGGATACCATCCCCGAGCAGGTTGACGGAGAGGACAAGCAGAAAAATGGCGATACCCGGAATGGTAATCAGGTAAGGGTTAAAAAACATGAACTCCTTGCCCTCGGAGACCATGAGTCCCCACGATGGGAGAGGGGGTTGTACCCCCATGCCAAGAAAGGAAAGTGCAGCTTCCAACAGTACAGCACGAGCCATTTCTAATGTGGCGACTACGATGAGGTTGTTCATCAGGTTGGGGAGAATTTCAGCCAGTAGAATCCGTGGAGTCGAGCAACCCGTTGCTTTGGCCGCACTGACATAGTCCATGGATCGTAGCTGCTGAGTGGAAGACCGCATCACCACCGCAAATCGCTCCCAAATCAATAGACCCAACACCAGAATGACAACCTTGAGGGAACTCCCAATTAGGGCAACGACAGCCAAGGCCACCAGGATCACCGGTAGAGCCAATCGGACCGTAATTAGAAAAGTGACCATCATGTCAATTCGGCCACCAAAGTAGCCAGCTATCAAACCCAGGCTGGATCCAAACAATCCGGAGAGGAACATGGCTGACAACCCGATCAGCAATGAAATACGCGCCCCGTAAATCAGGCGACTCAGATAGTCACGACCCAGATTATCTGTTCCTAAGGGATGATTCCATGTCGAATTGGACTGCCATATCGGGGGCATCAAACGTCTTTCAAGGTCCTGATAATAAGGATCATGAGGGGCGATCCAAGGAGCCAACAAAGCCATAGCCAGAATAAGAACCAAGATAACGCCACCAAAGATAAATCCGTAGTGTCTATACGCACGGCGTCGCATCATCTGGCCGGGGGTTGGGAAAACAACCCCCTGTCCTGCTCCGAGGGCACCCGTGACCATTCCCTGTGGATTCATTCCAGTTTGGGTCATTTGACTCTGATCCTTGGATCCAAAAAAGCATTCAACATATCAGCCGCAAAGGTCAACAACACATAGATGAGGGACAGAAGGAGCACAACCGCTTGAACCACCGGCAGGTCCCACCTGGCAATCGACTCCCAGGCCAAGAAACCAATCCCATGCAGGGCAAAGACCGATTCGATGACAACCGATCCACCGAGCATGAATCCAAACTGAACCGCGGCAAGGGAGACAACAGGAATGATGGCGTTTCTGAGCCCATGTTTGAAGATGATCTTCCCCGCCCTTAAACCTTTTGCGCGGGCTGTGCGAATATAGTCTGAGGCAAGCACCTCAAGCATACCCGTCCTGGTCAACCGCATGAAGGCAGGCGTGGCATAATAACCCAGAGCGATGGTGGGCATAATGTAGTGGCGCCAGGTATCACTGCCAGAGATCGGAAGCCATCGGAGCATCACGCCAAAGAAGATGATCATCACCAGACCGAACCAGAAGGTTGGTATGGCCTGGCCCAACACCGACAGGGTCAATGCAAACCGGTCGACCCAAGTGTTGGGTCGGAGGGAGGCGAGAATCCCGAGGGGAATACCCACCCACACTGCGAAGATCAGGGCACAGCCACCCAGGGTCATCGTCACCCCAAGACGATTGCCAAGGATGTCGGTGACGCGCTGTTTAAAAAATTGAGACTCGCCAAGGTCTCCGCGCATGGCACGGCCTGCCCAGTCGAGATATTGGATCAGGATGGGTCGGTCAAGGCCATACTTCACTCGAACAAATTCGATATCCGCAGCAGAAGCGCTTTCCCCCGCCAAGGCTTTGGCCGGATCGCCGGAGAGGCGTAACAGCATGAAACTGATGAAAGAAACGGTGATGGCGACCAGCAGTGAAAGAAGCCATCTTCTAAGGAAATAGGCCACCATACATCTTTCCCTTCTTTCTCTTGACCGACAGTTCGGCTAAAGAAAAGTAGAGGAAGAAAAACATCCTTTTCCCGAGTTGGATGATCTCGGTTTAGGTCACTCTACTTCCATTTTGTAAGATAGAATCGCGGGACCTCGTCTGGATCCGGTTTGAAGTCAAGATCTTTGCTGAAAGCATAATTCGAAACATAGCTGAAGAGAGGAACCCAGTAAGCTTGTTCCGCAATTTTCTGAAGTGCTTTTTTGTAAACGTCTTTTCGCACGTTGGGGTCGACCGTGGTATCACCGGTTTCGAGCCAATTCTTGACCTGCTCATCCCGCGCGGAGTCGTCAGTGGTAAACTTAAACCAAAACCCGGCAATAGCTGAGACATCATTGATGGAATAGGACCCCCAAGCCCAGAAAGCTACAGGAACCTTCCCCCCCTGCCATTTGTCGCGGAGAGCTGCGTACTGCATATATTGCAGATTGGCCTTGATGCCAACGGCTTTGAGATACCCCACCATGGCTTCTGCGTAGGAGCGCTCCCTATAGGCATAGAAGTCTATTTCGAAACCGTTCGGATAGCCCGCCTCTGCCAACAATTTTCTCGCCTTGGCAGGATCGTACTCATACTTCATGACATCATCAATACAACCGAACTGGCTTGGAAAACAGGCTGAATGGAGCACCCGCGATTGACCTCCTACCAGGTTCTTAACAATGGCCGCCCGATCGATGGCATGATTTATCGCTCTGCGGACCTCAATTTTTTTAAGGGGAGTATCCCCAGTACGACCGACCGCATCAAAATAGAGAAATCCGACTCGCATGGTCTCTGCCCCAATGACCGTAAGGTTCGGCATCTTTGCTAACTTTTCCGCTTGATCCTTCGGTACCAACCAGACCCAATCGAGTCCCCCTGTCATCAATTCGGCCACTTTTGTATTCACTTCAGGGATCGTGCGCTGAACAATCTTGCCGATCGCCGGTTTACCTTTCGGGCTGCCTGGGAAATAACTATCATTCCTGGCAAAAGTAATCTGCTTTCCTGGCTCGACTTTGACGACTTTGTAAGGACCGGTTCCCACAGGCTGGACCCCAAATCCTTTTTTGCCGACTTTAGGGTAATATTCGTTAGGATAAATTGGGAGATATCCAGCTAAATACTCGAGGGCGGCGGGAAAAGGTTTTTTCAAGAAGATTCTGACTTTGTAGGGTCCTATCTTCTCCGCCTTTTCCATCCAATTGACATTCTGTTGGACCAAGACTTTGCTCTCTGGATTGGTTACGTAGTTGACGGTGAAGACCACATCATCGGCATCGAACTTCTCGCCATTGTGGAACATAATTCCCTCACGAAGCTCAAACTCCATCGTGGTAGGATTAATCCATTTGTAGGATTTCGCCAGGAGCGGTTTATACTCAGAGGTGTCCGGATCCCGGTCGAGGAGATTATCATAGATGAGCCTGCTGACAATCACTCCCTCACGAGCTGTATTGTAATATAGATCAAGGGTTTCCAGCTCTTTTTCCCAGGCAATATTCAGCGTATCCTCTTTCTTACCGGCAAAGACTGGCGATACAAATGCTGTCACCAAGTAAAAAGTAATGGCACCAAAGACAAAAAAATTCAACCTTTTTCTAATCATTTTTCCCAACATCGTCTACCCCTCCTTTGTTGATAGATTCCCCTTTTCATGGGTATGGTATGCTATCATAGGCCCAGATTTTCTGTCAAGGTTCATCCATTTCTCTTGCTGACACAAAAGATTTGACATTACCGTAGGTGGGGGCAGGATAACGTCATGGTCAGCTTTAATTTGTTGAATCCGTTTTGAAAATGGCTCTTTCTTAAAATCCCCCCTCCCCCCCTGTTTCCAAAGGAGGGTAATTAAACCTGACAGTTGTAAAAACGGACACGGGTAAACCGCTCTTCAAGGCTTCTGACGGCGATTAAGTTGACATGGTACGGGAAACGTTAGACCTCACCTAAGGTGAACTCCAGCAGGGGCCCGGGATGTGTGTGCTTATTCATTTAAAGGTTCTCCCCGAAGCCTTTACGAACGGCTCACCCATGTCCGTTTTGATTGAATGTTTTGCAATGTTAAGGTAAAGTCTCCCTTTAGCAAAGGGAGATTTAGAGGGATTTTTATAACTTATATAACACGATTTTGACGGAGCCCTGGAGTGGGGGCTGTGTGAACTGAGATAAAAGGGGGAACTTTGGGAGCTCAAGCTTCTCATAAAATTGAAGCAATAGCTTGCTGATCCAATTTCGATCCATCATATACTTGACAATTAGACGTCTAAATGTAAAGTACGATTCCTATGATTGAGCGCCCTTTTTGGATAAAATGTATTCTTCAGACCTGTGAAAATCGGGTATAGGTATGTAATCAAAGAGTAAAAAGTAGTTTTTCAGAAATCTCTAATTACACCTTCCTCAACACCAGATCGATCATTAGTTCGTTGGCGAGACCATGGAGGTCTTTCCTCAACCCCTGTTCAGAAACGGAATGAGGAACCTCTACGTCAATATCCATTTCAAAAAGGGGCGTCCCGCTTTCAACCGACAACATCCCGGTCTTTCGGCTTCTCGGGTTGTCCTTTCGACGAAGGCGCACATATCGTCATTTCGCGGCACGCGCCCCTTTCTTTTCAGCAAACGAAATCGCCTTCAGCGCCTTGTCTGCATCAACATTACCGCTTATTCCCATATCTTCAAAAAGCTCCAGGGCTTCTCTGATGGTTAGATCAAGCACCTCCGCAGCTTCTCTCAGACTGATATCTCCCCGAGCATAATTGTCTGCCACATACTTTTCCGCTCCAAGCCTCAGGAATTTCCTGAGAGTGGTAGGTTCATCAAGCTTCTCCTTTTTCTCGGCGAACTTAACAATCTCCAGAAGGGTGTCAGGCAACCTCAATGCCTTTGCTTTCATGACATCACCTCCAAACGAAGTTTTGCTGTTGCGTACTCCTCCTTGCTGATGAAGGGTTTCAGTGATTCCAAGAGTTCCAAAGCGGCGAATTTCGCAATTTTCTTTGCGCTATGAAGGTAAACAAGACAAGCCGCTGGAGTTAAATAGGGAATATTGGCTGACTCAAGTTTCTTCAAAAACCTCCGATCATCACTGGCGATAGCGTCGTAGCCGCCATTGAGAAAAAGAGAGACCACATCCGTTTCGCCTTTCGTAGCGGCGATGACAGCCTTCTTCCCGGGTTTCACAACACGCAACCGGTTCTTGGCTATGTTCCTCTCAATGATGATGCCGTCCTGATAGCCCTTTCCCTTTGCTTCATCCACGGTCTCTGTTTTCACAAGAGAGGGAATATGAACTTCCATGCCTGAGACAACCTCAGCTTTGGCGCCGGCCTTTGTGAGTTTTACAAGACAATCAGAATCCATTACGACTTTCATGTATCGTATTGTAATTTTTCACATACGAATTGTCAACCAGTAGTGATTGGCGATCATAGATCATAGATCGACCATAGCCCCAGACTGTTCCCTCCAAGCGAAAGGCTGTTTTCAGAGTTCTCTCATATCTTCCGCAACACCAGGTCGATCATCAGTTCGTTGGCCAAGCGATGGAGATCCTCCCTGAACCCCTGCTCAGAGACTGATTGAGGAATCTCTACATCGATGTCCATCTCAAAAAGAGGAGTCCCGCTCTCAGCAGAAAGCACCCGATGGGTTTTCATATCGATAATGTTGACCTTATGATCGGCCAGCAGTCGGCAGACCTTGAAAACGATCCCGGCATGGTCCACCCCGGACGTGGTGATATTAAATTGATCGGCCTGCTCCCTAACTTCCGGGTAAGCCTCTTCAAAAGTGACCGGAGAGTAGAAGACGGTCAAGTTCTTTTCCCAATCGAGACGCTTCAGGCCGGACGAAAGTTTCTGGCTCACCTCCGCACTGTCGGTTGAAAAGAGGAGGAGAAGGGCAAAATGGTTCCGTAGAAGACTCATGCTTGAATCTTCGATATTTCCTCCGCATCCATAGATGACTTCAGAAACATCCGCCACAATCCCCGGCCGGTCTTTGCCTATTGCCGACAGAATGAAATAAGTCTTCATGAAACCCCCTTAACGATCAAACTCGAAATACGAAGCACGAAATCCGAAACAAGCACCAATGTTCAAAATACAAATTACCCAAACAAAAAAGTTTCGAATTTTGAAAATTAGAATTTCGAATTTGTTTCGAATTTCGATATTCGAATTTCGGATTTTATCACTCCAGGATTTCCAGGTTCGCATATCTTACCTTCAACCGTTTAGGGCCTTCGGTCCTGAAAACGATGGTGGCTTTCTGGTTCTCATTCATCCCTTCGATCGATTTCACTCTTCCATCGCCAAACTGAGGGTGTCTCACTCTCATCCCTGTCCGGAGAGGATAGAATCCGTCAGGGCTTATGACGATGTCCTGCTTTTCTGAGAAACGACTCTCCTGCATTGGGAAATCCATCTCATTTCCGGACTGGTTGAAATCATCGAGCCAGTGAGTCTCTTGTGAGAACAGGGAGTCCCTTCTCCTTTCCCTCTCCTCCATCTGCATCAACTCATAAGGAAGTTCATCCAGAAACCGCGAGGGAAGATTAGCCCTGCCAACACCAAACGTGGAACGCTCTTCTGCCCGTGAGAGATAGAGTTTTTTCTTCGCGCGTGTGATCCCCACATAGCAGAGCCTTCTCTCCTCTTCAAGGTCCTCAGCCTCCTCACCCTTCCGGTAGTGGGGAAGGAGTCCTTCCTCCATTCCGACGATGAAGACCACCGGAAACTCCAGCCCCTTGGCGCAATGCAGGGTCATCAGGGAGACCCGATTCTCTTTGTCCACATAAAGGTCCACATCGGTGACAAGAGAAACCTTTTCCAAAAAGGTTTCCAGAGAAACTTGGTCCTCTCCCTGCTCAAGTTCGGTCAATACATTGACCAGTTCATCGATATTCTCAACTCTGGAAAGGGCTTCGTCCGTTCCTTCTTCTTTCAGCCGTTCAAGATATCCTGTCCTCGCAAGCAGGGTCAGGGTCAACTGGCTGAGGGAAAGGGTCTTTGCTTCCTCGCTAAACTCTTCGATCAGGCGGACAAATCCCCCGATCCTTTCCTTGCTCCCGGAAGGAAGCCAATCCTCTTTCAGCGCTTCTCTCATCCCTTCATAGAGTGGAAGGCCCTTCTCTTTTGAGAAGACGGCTATTCTCTCCATCGTCTTCTCTCCGATTCCTCTCGGAGGCTGATTGATGATTCGCTTCAGGCTGATCCCGTCCGAAGGATTGGCAATCAGCTTCAGGTAAGCGAGGATGTCTTTGATCTCTTTCCGCTCGTAAAACTTCAACCCTCCCACGATCGTATAGGGAATCTGATGTTTGACCAGCTCTTCTTCGAGGGCACGGGACTGGGCATTGATCCGGTAGAAGATGGCAATGTGACGATAAGCCCTGTTCGATTCTTCCGGATTTGAAAGGATATCATTGCTAATCTTCCGGACGACAAAACGCGCTTCATCCTCCTCATCTTCCGCCACATAGAGGGTGAGGAGTTCCCCTTCCGGGTTTTCGGTCCAGAGCGCTTTCTCTTTTCTGAAGCGGTTCTTTTTGACGACATGATTGGCCGCTTCGAGGATATGCTGCGTGGAGCGGTAGTTCTGCTCCAGCGTGACCACTTTTGTCCCCGGGAAATCTCTCTCAAAATTAAGGATATTCCCCACCTCCGCTCCCCTCCACCGGTAAATCGATTGGTCATCATCCCCCACGACACAGACATTCCGGTGGCCTTCCACAAGGTGTCTGATCAACTGATACTGGATCAGGTTCGTATCCTGAAACTCATCCACCATCACATAGCGGCAGAGGTTTTGATAAGATCCCAGGACATCCGGGAACTTCCTGAAGAGAAGCGTGACGAAGAGGAGGAGGTCTCCGAAATCGACTCCATTATTTCGACGAAGATCTTCCTGATACTTTTGATAGACAAGAGCCAATCGTTTTTCAAAGATGTTGAATGGGGAGGGTTTATATTGCTCCGGCATCATCCCTTCGTTTTTCAGCCGGTCGATCCGGGACTGCATCGCCCTCGGGTGAAACATCTTGAAGTCAAGGTCCAGTTCCTTCATCACCGTTTTGAGGTGCCGTTCCTGATCGTCCTCATCATAGATGACAAAGTTTTTTCCGAATCCAAGTCGGTCGATGTGTCCCCTCAGAATACGGGCGCAGGCGGAGTGAAAGGTGGAGATCCAGATGCCTCTGGCTGAACTCCCCAGGAGATGTTCCACCCTCTCCCGCATCTCATTGGCAGCCTTGTTGGTAAAGGTGACGGCGAAAATATTCCGGGGCGAAACCCCTTTTTCCTGAATGAGGTAGGCAATCCGGTAGGTAAGAACCCGGGTCTTTCCACTCCCCGCCCCTGCAAATACCAGTAGCGATCCCTCTGTTTCGAGAACTGCTTTTCTCTGAGCTGGATTGAGATCGTTAAGTAAAGACATCGGAATTCATAAATCCGAAATCCGAATATCGAAATCCGAAACAAGTTTTAAATTCAAAGTCCAAAAGGTTTTCCGTTTGGAACATTTGAATTTTGGTCATTCGAATTTGTTTCGTATTTCGGATTTCGTGCTTCGAGTTTCATATCACAACAAATTTCAGGCCACACCAATAAATACCTACCATTTTGCAGAAGGAAGAATCAAGAATCTACTCGACGGTGACGCTTTTGGCCAGGTTTCTGGGCTGATCCACATCCGTCCCTTTTAAATCAGCCATATGATAAGCCAGAAGCTGAAGGGGCAAGGTGAGCAGAATCGGCGTCAGGAAAGCATGGGTCTCGGGGATGAAGAGGACATCGTCCACTTTCTGGATGATCTCTCGATCGGATTGTGAGACAAGGGCGATGACCCTCCCCTCCCTCGCCTTCACCTGCTCAATATTGGAAAGAACCTTTTCGTAAACGTCGTTCCGCGTAGCAAGGACAACCACAGGCATCTCTCTATCAATCAATGCAATGGGACCGTGTTTCATCTCGCCGGCCGCATAGCCTTCGGCATGGATATACGAGATCTCTTTTAACTTCAGCGCTCCCTCCAAGGCGATGGGATAGTTGACCCCTCTCCCGAGATAGAGGAAATCCCTCGCATTCAGATACTTTCTGGAAATCTCAAGAACCTGCTTCGAAGATTGGAGCATCTCTTCCATCAGATGGGGAATTCTGACCAATTCCCCGATCAATCCTCTCCCATCCTGTTGAGAAATAATTCCAAGTTCTCTTCCCATCCGGAGAGCAAGGAGAAAGAGGATGACTAACTGGGTGACAAAGGTTTTGGTCGAGGCCACTCCGATCTCAGGCCCCGCATGAGTGTAAATGACATGATCGGATTCTCTTGCCAAACTCGACTCCACCACATTGCAGATGGTAAGACTCTTGGCTCCCTGTCTTTTTCCCTCCCTCAATGCGGCAAGAGTATCCGCCGTCTCACCGGACTGGGAAATGGTCACCAGAAGGGTATCCTCTCCGAGGATTGGGTTTCGATACCGGAACTCAGAACCAATATCCGTCTCTACGGGAATCCGGCAAAGCCCCTCGATTAAGAATTTACCGACCAGTGCCGCATGATAGGAAGTGCCACAGGCAATCAAGCAGATTCTCCGAATCTTCTTCAGAACTGAACTATCCAGGCTCACTCCTTCGAGAAGTGCATCGCCATTTTCCTCTGAGAGGCGGCCCCTGATTGTATCGATGACGGCCCTGGGTTGTTCAAAGATCTCTTTGAGCATGAAATGCTTAAAGCCTCCCTTTTCAGCCATCAGGGGATTCCAGTCAATACGCCTCGGCTTCTTCGAAATCTGGTTCCCTCTAACATCGAAGACTCTGACTCCCTCTGGAGAGAGTTGAGCCACTTCCCCATCCTCCATAAAGATAAAGTCTCTTGTATAAGGGAGAAGCGGAGGGATATCAGAAGCGATAAAATAATCTCCTTCGCCAAGACCGATCACCAGGGGACTCTCTTTTCGGGCGGCGATCAAACACTTCTCATCACCTTCAAAAAGGATTCCCAGTGCATAAGAACCTTCAATCTGACTCAACGCTTTTTTGACGGCCTCAAAAAAGGAAGAGCCTTCTCCAATAAACCCATCGATTAGATGAGAGATGATTTCAGTATCGGTTTCGGAACTGAAGATACGACCTTTTTTCCTGAGCGCTTCTTTGAGAGGAAGGTGGTTTTCAATGATGCCATTATGGATGACAGCAACCTTTCCAGCTTTATGGGGATGGGCATTTTCATCAGAAGGCCTTCCATGGGTAGCCCATCGGGTGTGGCCTATGCCTGCCATGCCATCGAAGGTCTCATTTCCTACCAATTCCTCCAGGCTGGCCAACTTGCCCACTCTTCTCCTGATCTCGATCTTCCCCTTATTAAAGACAGCAATACCTGCGGAGTCATATCCCCGGTATTCCAGTCTCTTCAATCCTCCCATGAGGACTTCAGCGGTTTTCCTTGAACCTACGTATCCGACAATGCCGCACATCGCTCAACCCTTCTTCTTTCGGCTCTTTTTACGGTGGAGATCCATTTTTTTGTCCCATCCCCGGATGTTCTTCTGTTTCACCCGGCTGACGGTGAGCGCTCCCTCGGGAACATCCTTTGTCACGGTGGTGCCTGCGGCAATAGAGGATTGGTTTCCCACGGTGACAGGAGCTACCAGTTCCACATTCGACCCCACAAAGACCCGGTCACCGATAACCGTCGGATGTTTCTCCAATCCATCGTAGTTACAGGTGATCGTTCCCGCGCCGATATTGACCTCTTTTCCAACAAGGGCATCCCCAATATAGGCCAGGTGATTGGCTTTTGAACCCTTGCCGATGATTGACTTCTTCACTTCCACAAAGTTGCCGATCTTCGCCTTCGCCTTCACTTCGCTCTTGGGCCTCAGGTGGGAAAAAGGCCCGATGGCGGCTCCTTCTTCGACCCTGCTCTCTGTGATGACGCAATGAGAACGAATCGTAACCCCATTGCCAATGTCTGCATCTGAAATCTTTGAATTCGGCTCAATGACACACCGCTCTCCAATCCGGGTATGTCCCTGGAGAGTGCAATTCGGATAGAGGGTTGTATCCTTTCCGATCACCACGGTCCGATCGACATAAGTGGTTTTAGGATCGATGATCGTCACACCCGAGAGCATCAACTCCTTTATCTTCTCCAGCCGGAGCGCTTCCGTAGCAGTGGCCAGATCAATCCGTGTATTGATTCCCATGACTTCCGTCGGATCAGAAACCATATGAGCAGAACATCTGAGTCCTCTCCTCCCCGCCACTCCGACCATATCAGTGAGGTAGTACTCGCCCTGGGCATTCTCTTTTCCAATCTCTTTAATGCCTTCCTTCAGAAAGGAAGCCCTCACGCAGTAGATCCCCGTATTGATCTCCCGGATCAGCCTCTCTTCCTCCGAAGCATCCTTCTCTTCCACAATTCTATCCAGCCAGCCCTCCTCGCTGCGCAGGATGCGGCCATATCCATAAGCATCTTCCACAACCGCAGTCAGCACGGCGAGCGTGGAATCATTCCCCCGGAAGGTGTCAATGAAAGACCGGAGCGTGCCCACCTTCACCAGAGGGACGTCTCCACAGAGGATGAGCACCGTGCCGGTAAATTCCTGGAGAAAGGGGAGGGCCTGGAGAACAGCGTGGCCTGTGCCCAACTGTTTTTCCTGGAGAGCAAATTCGATCTTGAGGTCTTTAAAATTTTCCTTGATCTGATCCGCCTGATGACCCACGACCACAATCGTCTTCTCGGCTTTGATCTCGTTCAGGGAGAGAGCGATCGTGTAGGAGAGCATGGGCTGGCCTAACAGCGGGTGGAGAACCTTGGCCAGATCCGACTTCATCCGGGTTCCCTTGCCAGCCGCAAGAATGATGGTCGCGATATTATTCAACCCTGTATCCCCTCGGTCAAAAAAACTTAATATTTTATACTATGGCCTGTACCTTTAGTCAACCTGCTGTAGAAGCCTAATTTTTTTAGTTTGCAAATTAAGACCCAATCATAATATCCTTTAAGAGATACCTATGGAGCTCGGATTTCTTAAAACGCTGGTCATTGTCATCTCGGACCCGGCTTCCACCCGAAGGATCGTCCAGCTTGCGCGAAAGGAGAACCCCGGAATTTACATCATCGTCAGAACCCGCTATACTGCTGAGGTGGAGAATCTGCTCCACATGGGGGCGAATGAGGTGATTCCCGAAGAGTTCGAGACCTCGATCGAAATCTTCGCCAAAGTGCTCCACCGCTATCAGGTGCCACGAAATCTCCTCTTAGATCAGATCGAGAGGATCCGGAGCGGGAATTACGAAGCCCTCCGAAGGGTGGAGCTTCCCGTCAAGAGCCTGCCTGAAAAATGCGAGATCATCACGGATATTGAAACCGAGACTTACCTGATCGGAGAGAAAACCCCTGCGGCGGGTCTTTCCATCCGAGATTTGAAGATACGATCAACGACAGGCGCTACGGTAATCGCTGTGAGAAGGGAGGGAGAAATCCTCCCCAGTCCGGACCCGAACTTTGTTTTCAAAAATGGAGATATCGTTTATTTCATTGGAGAGAGAGAAAAAGTTCTCAAAGCAATCGAGCTTCTTGAAGGACCCAAAACTTTTAAATAAATCCATATCGGAGAATAAAAAATGCTTCCTTTTCACGTCAACGTTCCTTATCCTATGCTCCTTGAAAGAATCGATTTCGTCATCAACCATCGTTTCCATCCTGAAATCTATATCAGCGGCGCGGATCTCGATGGCTGCGATAAAATGAAAGTAAAACAGCTCGCAGAGACCCTTCATGAAAAAGGTCTGACATGTACGATCCATGGCCCCTTTATGGATTTGAGTCCTGGAGGGGTTGACTGGAGAATCAGGGAGGTGACACAGGATCGACTTTCAAAGACAATCGAGTTGGCCAACGTGTTTAAACCGAAAGCGATCGTCTTTCATCCTGGATATGAGAAATGGAAATTCGATGGAGAGGTCGGTCTCTGGATGGAAAACAGCCTTCGGACATGGAAACCTTTGGTGGAGAAGGCGAAAGAAGGGGGTCTTACGATTGCCATTGAAAATGTCTATGAAGAGAGTCCTGATTCATTGCTTATGCTCCTGAAGGAAATCAACTCCCCGCACTTCCGATTCTGCTTCGATACCGGCCACCACAATGTTTTTGGAAAAAAGCCACTTTCCCTCTGGATGGAATCATTAGGGGAATATCTGGTTGAGGTCCACCTTCACGACAACTTCGGAGAGATGGATGAACATCTCCCTGTGGGAGAGGGAAGTTTCGATTTCCGGGAACTCTTTGCCCTCTTTTCCCAATGGGGAATAAACCCCATCTATACCCTCGAGCCCCACCAGGAAGACCATCTCTGGAGAGGATTGGAAGCTGCCAAGCAATATCTCCTCTAATAATCAAATAGTCTTCTAATTTTATAGTGTTATGGTCATTTGACCAGTTGACTATCTGACGATATGATGAACAGGCTATTTAAAGCTTCTTCCATCTTGGAGAAACTATGGATTTAGGTATATAATGAGTTTCGGAGAGTTAACCCCGTTAGAAAGTTTCCAACTTTCTAACGGGAAAGCTCACACGGGGCATTAAACCCCGTGTTCGCTGAAAAGGAAACAACCACCATCCCCGCAGCAGAGCTGCGGGGCTTTCTAACGGGGTAAACCATGCCAAAAGACCCCTTGCAAAGATATGCCGAAAGCTTGGAAAAAACGATCCAGCATAATTTTAGCCACCTCAAGGAAATGGTGGAGGATTTCAAGGGTCTCTGCCTTGTCGTCACCCCGGAAAAACATACTCCTCAGGATATCATTGTCGATATCCGTGAACTCTACAAAGAGATTCGAGACCGACTCGCAGAGATCAAAGCCATTCAGTCCCTTCTTCAGGGAAAATACAGACAGTATTATCGTAGAGACTCCCTTCGAGATAAATCGATCATGGAATACGGATTCCTTACGAAGAATCTCTACTCCAAGTTTGAATATATCCTGATTCAGAAGCAGGCTCTGGCCAAGAAAAAAGAGGAAGAGGACTCCAGAGAGGAATTAAAGGGCTTTCCCTTCCAGTGGTTTCATTCAAAAGATCATCAGGTCATCTTCGTTAGAAACCTGAGGATTTTGAATGAGTTGGATTATGAAGCGCCTTCTCAACCAGGAATTGAGGAAAGAAGGAAGGTTCATCAGGAGAAAGTCCGATACCTGACTCTCTTCTGTCTTAAAGGAGAAGCCGGCCTCATCGAAGAGGTCTATTCACGAATCAAATTGCGGGAGCATGATATCATCGAACGGTATGCTCAGGGCGAGCTCCATGGGTTGCTCGCTCATTTACGTGAAGTGACTTCTGACGAAGTTGAAAGGGCTTTCCAGCGGATTTTAGGAAACCAAGCTTTTTCAAAACTCAAATATCTTCTTATCCCCGTCCAATCTCCGAGGGATCTCCATGGTGACCAATTTAATTTGATTAAAAAGACTCTTGAGGAGATGGAGGACGGAGAGATCAGAACGATTACTATTTGACACTCCCGACTCAAATCGTTATAAAGTGGCAGATGGATCAGAATCTCAGACAATTTTATTTTTTCAGCGATTTCTTCAATCGGAAAGTCAATCTTTCCTCCGGAAAGAAAGCGGGCAAGGTCGCTGATCTGGTGGCCGAGAGAGGCGACCCCTATCCGTTAATCCTCGGGATGGTGATTCAATCAAAAGGGAAGAAGTCTTTCCTCCCCTGGGAGAAGATGCTGCAGGCCGAACCCCGGATTACCTTATCCGAGCAAGACCTTCTCGATCTTACGACCTTCCTCGCCTCGAAGGATGTGGTCTTGCTTCGAGATGAAGTCATGGATAAACAGATTGTTGACACCTATGGGGCAAAGGTGGTGAGGGTCAACGACCTCCATTTCTTAAAGGTCGAATCACGGTTGCGGCTGGTTCATGTCGATGTTGGATTCCGGGGATTGATGAGGAGAGTGGGATGGGAGAGATCGACCGACCGGGTGCTTGAGTGGCTCTTCTCCTACAAGCTTCCCAATCAATTCATCTCATGGAAATATGTCCAGCTCCTCTCCGGTTCGGACCTGCTTCATCTCAGCGTCTCTCAGAAGAAATTATCTCACCTGCATCCTGCGGACCTCGCGGATATCATCGAGGACTTGGGCGGCCGTGAACGGTCCGCCATCTTCCATGTCCTGGACCCTGAGACAGCGGCAGAAACCCTCGAGGAGATCGATCCCAAGATTCAGAAAGCCCTCATCGAGACGATCCCGGTGGAGAAAGCCTCAGATATTGTTGAAGAGATGTCTCCGAGCGATGCAGCCGATCTCTTGGCCGATCTTCCTGAGGAAAGAGCAGAAGAGATTCTCGAAGGAATGGAACAGGAAAAGGCAGAAGACCTGAGAGAACTTCTGGTCCATCCTGAAGAGACAGCCGGTGGATTGATGACCACCGCCTATCTCAGTATGACCTCTGAGGTAACCGTTGAAACAGCAATTGCCCGGCTGAAAGCAGAGGCGCCTAATCTGGACATCATGGATTATATCTATATCGTCGACGAAGGGGAGATCCTTCAGGGGGTGGTCAGTATTCGGGATCTGCTGACTTCCCATTCTCATCAACTCCTCTCAGAAATCCAACTTCCCAGAGTGGTAAGCGTCAATCTCGATGAGGATCAGAAGGAGGTAGTAGAAGCCTTTGCCAAATATGGCTTCCGAGCTCTTCCTGTCGTCGATGAAGAAAATTGTCTCAAAGGGGTCATCAGTTTTCGGAATGTCCTCGATGTCCTGGCGCCGGAAGCTGGATAATCTATAGAGCACCAATAACCAAATCCCAATAACCCTTAACGACCAAAATTCCAACCCCTCACCCCATCCCTCTCCCCTCGGAGACTGTGTCACAATGGGGAGGTCGAGGGGGTGATTATAGGTTAAACTTGATCTAATCTTGCTATAAGACGTTCTTTGAAAAATGAATAGAGATAGACGGTCGTAATAGCTCCACTGGGAAAGCCC
>VGRY01000069.1 GCA_016875195.1 Deltaproteobacteria bacterium | reverse complement strand
TCTGGGAAGGAATCTGAATAGTTACAAGGGACTTCTTCTCTCCAGATAATATGTTGTCTGAAACATTTCCCTGATAAACAACCACCCCTTGAGTATCTATTAAGGATATTTGATCCGCTATATAAAAGGTATCCACGCCTCCGCTGTTTTCTATGCTCAGGTTAATTAAATCGCCCGGTTTGATGGCTGTACCCCCTTGATATTTGACCAACAGCATTGAATCTGGGATATTAATTTTTAGACTTTTATCAATGCTGGCCCCTGAAGGAAGTACCACCGTTACAATTGCATCATGTTGGCCTGCTGTCATTGTTTCCGGAATGGGAATGAAAAAATCTAAAGATGCAACGTTAGGGTTCAATCTTAGAGTAGTGCTTTTCGTACCAGTATAATTGGCATTTGGGACTGATACGATTACCGAGATGTTTTCCAGATCGAATTTGCCTGCATTCGTTAGGTCGACTTTTAAATCTGCAGTTTCTCTCACGCTGTAGGAAAGCCTGTCAAAAGCAGAGGAAATAGCGACAGAATTACCTAAGTTAAGATATACTGGATTACCCGTCCTTGTTTCATCTGATTTACTGTAGGCGAGCATATAGTTTCCCAATTTAAGTGGAGGAAAGAAGATTGGAATATCCAATGTTATACTCTCTCCGACTCCAATGCTAAAAGGCTGGCTTTCAAAATAGACGATATTCCCGTCAGGGTCTTTGAGGTTTAGATCAATGGTCCCTGATGATACTCCTACATTGCCTGTATTCGTAATAATAAACGGTATTGTATTGATGCCGGCTCTAAATGCTGGAGGAAGATTCGGTGTAATTGAAACTTGGCTTTGAGGGAGTTCAAATTTTGTTGAAGATGACAAGACAAGTTTTTCAATGTTCCCTTGGTACAGCGCTTCTAATTTCACTGTGTAGGTACCAATCGGTGAGGTTAGTGGCAGAATATAATTGCTGTTAATGATTGCAGTCCCATTGGGTGAAAGGAATACTGCTCTTGATTCCTCAAAAACTTTTATCCCTTGGGGATCAGTAACGGTAATTTTTGCATTGGTTTGCCAAGAGATGTTGATTTGATTTCTAAAAGAGGCGCTAATATCAATCGTTTCACCTTTAGCGTAGTATGGTCTATTTGTATTAATAGTCACATCAACCGATGGGTAGATAATGGCAATTCCTTTACTGCAGGATCCTACGTAAGGCCAGCTCTCACCATATACATTTACAAAGGTCTGTTTTCTGACCGCTGTTCCATTTTCTTCGAAAAAGTGCATCCACAATCTGACAGAGGCGCCATATCGGGGTATATTTACGCTATAATTCTTGATCAGAGTTCCACGGGCTGTAACGGTTACTTCATCCAAGTATGCAGCCGTTAAATGTGATAGGTCCCAATATAATTTCAATTTTTTATCATAGCTGGAGTTATTCCAAATAGTGACTGTAAAGGAAACCGGCTGATCAACCATGAATTCTTCTCTTGAAGTATTGATAGAATACAGGAGATCTTGGGGTTTGTATTCGTTCGGTGGTGGATTGCTCAGCACAAAACGCCCAGAATCGGTTTCTGCCTGTGGCTGAATGATAATTCCTGAGGAATCGTAAAGGACATAATCAATATGATAAATCCCCAAGGTGGAGGTGCTTGATGAGTTAAAGGTCACCGGAATCATCACTGATTGCCCTGCTGGGATTGGGATGCTTAGGCTCTGTTCAGAGAGCACGGTTGTTCTGTCTGAATTGGAGATGAGAAGTTTTACCGATACCGCGTCTTTGGTTGTAATATTTTTAACTTCCACCGAAACCGTCACAGTCTCTCCTGGTCTAATTTCTGGAAGATCCGCAGGAGATTTGGCCCAACTGATCATATCTCTTATAAGAGCCATTTCTTCAGAAGATGTCTGTTTTTGTTTGAAGGCAAAATCCGAATACAACGAGGTTATGATGACCTGCCCCCGACCATATTCATACAGCAACAAAGCAGGTTGTCCGTTGGCCGTCCTCCGCAATAGAACAGTTGAATTGCTCGGATAGGTTGTAAAGTAACCGTCAAGGTGAAGGGCAGGCGTACTTTTGGCCTGTCCAGCTAATATCGGGTGCCAGGCTTCAATATATGCCGCATTGACAAAACAGCTCTGGTCCTCGGACCAACCATATCCGCCTATTGTCTTGTAGGAACCATCGTCTTCCTGCGGAACGGGGAGAACTGAAAACTCATACCCGTGTTGTTGAGCAAAAACAATCAGTGTCCCCCCTTGTTTGACATATTCATCTAAAGAGGCCTTAAAGAATTCCGAATTCTCCATCCCATAAAGTCCCCCAGAAGGAATTACTAATACGGGGTGATTTTTGACTATCGATGGAGAATATCCTACTGAGATTGTTTTTACTGGTTCTTGATTTTTATTTATGAGAGTTGCCATTTCCTCATAATATCCATTCTCTAACACGATCACATCTGGGGTTTCTTGAATCTCCTCAAAGATTTGGGGGTTATTTATGGAGAATTCACGCAGATCAAAAGGATCATTCAGTCGACTAGCAAGCAATGACATTTTATCCAATTTTTCTTTTCTTAATTCGGCAGTAGCATCTGTTGGTAAACTGTTATATTCAACATTGGCATTCTGTATGTCGTTCAACCATAAAATCCACCTCTTATCTTTCTTAGGAGCAAGCCGATAAAGAGGATCAAGCAGCACTATCTCAGATTCTGTCATACCACTTCCTACTGATATAGTATCATCTGGATGGTCTCCCCCCGGTACTACCCTAGTAACTGGCCCACAATTCTTTAGTTTTCCACGATCCTTGCATTTTATATCACCTTTATATTGAGGATTAGGTATATTATTATTATTTATATCCTTTATATTTGGAGCTTCTCCAGAATCCAAATCCCAATTTATTAAGTTTCTACCAGAGGAATTGAGTGCATCAATTGCTGTTGTAACAGAATTACGGTAAAACTCCTGATACTCAACTGTATTAAATTCATTTTCATCTTTTCGCATTATCCATGTAGGATATAGATGGTAGATAAATTGTGAGACGTTTTCAGCATCTTCTCCCATATATGGAGGTGGAACATTAGCAGAGCAATTAAAATTATTTAAGAATGCTCTAGAGACAAAAATATCTGGGGAATCGATATCCATATTATAATAATAACCAAATACTTCGCCGGTTATCGGATCAGTCAACTCTCTGGCATGATCAATATAATTCCTCTTGTCTATACTCTGTTCGATATGACTATGGTTTTTCTTAATTGTGGAATTATTTGGGTCATACTCACCTCCCGCTAAGCTGTTTACCCATTTATGCCCAATTGGATCAGTGGCAACATGAATCATCCAACCATAAGCAAATGCAATCTTCTTGGGATCTCCTTCTTTTTTAGCCATTTCCAGCATTTTCTTAGCCAAATCTGCCGGAGAGCAATAATGCGCTATATCTGAATAACGTTTTTCATTAAAATAGAACATATCAGGCCCTGTAACTCCGCCTCTGGCATATTTTATGTTTTCCTGAAGAATCTTCTTAATATCATGATTTAACCGTGAGTCCTTCAGTATGTTATCTAATATAGTCATGTGGGTTACAGGACCCCATGCCATTGCTTTGTATGCAGAGAAATTAACTAAAGTAAAAAATAAAATAAATATGCCAAAAAGTTTTATTCTCATTATTTCACCTTCTCTGGAAACAATTTATTCATCCGCTCAATATTTTGTTTTATGCTTGTAGGGTCTGTAGAGTAAGATATTGTTATCATTGAAATTTCCCTAATGCTTGGGGATAAACCGATGTTGTAAATAACAATTTGAAATATAACACCAGTGAGTGGGGGACTGACTGCTATTGGAGTATCTTTTTTAAGATGATCTAAAAATAATCCAACACTAGCGATTTCAATTGGTTTAATCTGCATTCCCAAATTGTTAACGGCTCCAAAAGACTTCCACGATTCCTCAGGAAAATTGAATCCTACTTTTATATAATGTGCTTTTAGCCTATTTTTATAATAGTCGTAAATTTCTTGTCCTTTATCCTTTGTCACATATATGAACAAAACTCCTTTGTCCCCCCCTGTGCACGAGATGCTTTTTGAATTCGGATACTTTCCGACGAAAGGTGGATCTGGGCATTTCGTTTCTTTATCTGGATAGATCTCTATTTTCTTAAATACTTTTCCAAATTCTTTGTTGATCAGAATGATTAAATAGTTTTTTTCGTCCCTCACGACACTTTCAACATCATACTTTCCTTCCAATTGTTTACCTACGACCTCAGAATATTCGACTACATAAGGCACCTCAGAAACCACCCGATAAAGTCTCATCTCTGAGATCAAAAGCGTATCTGTCCTAGGACTCCCCGATCGATAAACGACGATTCCCCTGCTCCGTAATGTGTTTTTCTCATAGTCAATTCGTTTTTTTTCTGTAACCTTCTCCTTTGCTTTAATGATCAGGTACCTCTTCCCCTCCTCCGTATCAACAATGTTTATGCTCTCATATGGAAACTCCGGTACAAACAGTTTTTCGAGATAAGGGTCTTTGATCTCTTTTCCTTTTGGAATTGAAGTTCCAAATAACCCAGCATTGGCTACCCTAAATTCAAAAAATTGAATTAACATAAATAAAATTAAGAATATTAAACAAAATAGAACGGTTCTATTTATTGCCTTCATTTTTCCTTGACCTCCCTGTTAATCTGGCGATTTAATTGTTTCCGATAGTGAAATACTCCATTCCTTCTTTATTAAAAAGATTAGGGATGAAATAATGATATGGATAGGATAATAAGGATTCGAAAGGGGGATTTGAACTATTCGCATGGGTCCCCCCCTTCTTATGAACCGAATATAAAAGGCAAACTCCCCTTTTATCTCATCTTTTTGCGAAAATGTTCAACCTAATAAAAAAAGCCGGTACCCTTTTTCGGTAACCCGGCTTTTTTTGATGATAGGACCCATTGTTGTCCTCGCCCGTCCTTATTAGGTGTTGGCGGCCACCAACGATTCCTCGTGGTTTGGTTTTGTCGGTTTAAGGCAGAATTGACGAGCTGAATGTGGATGGGATTTAAACAATAAACAAAATTTTTGTCAAGAAAAAAGAGCACTTACGATAGTCACCCATTTCGTGAAATTAAATCGAATCAAATGGGGACAATGGGGGATATTCCACAAATTGAAAGCACGACTTTTATGATCATCTCACAGTGAAGGGTGTGTCGGTCCTTAAAGTTCAATCATGGGTTTTAATAAGGGCAAAGAACTGATGGCACTCACCCAATATCTGTGAAAACATCTGCAGTGGAAGTTGAATAAAGAGTCCAAATAGTACGTCAAAAGTGTTATAAGTGTGACGGGAGGACCAAAGCAGATTCGTTTTTAAGAATTTATTAGACAGGGTGCCATTTTTTGACTAAAATTAAAAGTCATAAAGTCTGAATAGGAGGCAACCAATGAAAAGATTACTTTGGGGAACAATGGTTTTAACGATAGTCATTGTCTTTTCTATCCCGACAATGGCAGCTATCGATATCCGCATTGGGATTCCTCTGCCGCCACCCATAATATTTCCCGCACCACCAGCAGTGATAGTACTCCCTAATACGACCACTGTTTATGTTGCTCCAGACATAGATGTAGACCTTTTTTTCTGGGATGGCTGGTGGTGGCGTCCATGGGATGGTCGTTGGTATCGCTCACGTTATTATGACCGAGGCTGGATATATTATGACGCTGTTCCAAGATTTTATTTTGATGTAGACCCAGGTTGGAGAGGATTCTACAGAGATCGTCATTGGCACGGACATCGATGGAATTATGAACGGATTCCTGATCAAAGGCTCAAACAAAACTGGAAAGGTTGGCATGACAGTCGACATTGGGAAAGGAAAAAAACATGGGGTGTTCAGGACTATCGAGACCGACCCAAAGAACGCGAGAGACAGGAATTAAGACATCGGAGACAACAGGAATACCACCAGAGGCCTGAGGTTCAGAGGCATGAGCAGTGGAGAAAAGAACATAAAGGTAGGGAAGGCGAAAAAGATAGAGGGAAAGAAGGCCGGAAATAGGTAGTTTTGAGAATGACGGAGGGAATGTTTTTTGAATAGGAAACTCAGATAATTATTAAGCGTCTCAAAATAGTCTATACATGGGAAACCAAAGACTCAAAGACTCATAACCCCACCTAGCCTCCCCTTATTTTAAGGGGAGGAATATACCCTCTCTTAAATTAAATCGTTGCCACTCGAAACCGAGAGGGGGGAGGGGGAGTTATTAAATTGATCGAACCCTTTAAGTCCATGCCAAAGAATGTCTATTCTATTATGAGACTGTTAATAGATTAAGAAGGGCTGCAGAACGTTATCTGATTCAGTTCAAAGACAACAGCTTCCTCCGATAGGAGCGCTTAATATTTCCATAATAAAGGACTGCACTTCAATGGTCAAGAGAAAAGCCTTCTGGAAAATAGGTCCATTATTGGTATTTTGCATGCTTCTATTTGTGGGCTGTGATAACCTGTTCTCGTGAAAGACTATAGGGGACGTTGGTTCTAAAACACATTATTGTAAGTCAACAGATTCGTAACCTTTTCATACTTTTTCTAAGATAAATATCTTGCTTTAGAACCAACGCCCCCTGATTTGAATACGGAGTTCTGTACCGGAATAAGGTGGGAGCTGCGGTGGTTGCCTTTCGCCGGTCCGGAGCCATGCATACCATTGATTCGATGAATCACTTCCTTCTCAGCCAGGAGATATTCATCGCAGGCCGGGCAGTGGGTGTCGGACGGGATAAGGGAGAGGTTGAAAAAGATGAGGAAGGCCTACAGATGGTCAAAAGCCTCGGCCAAAGAATGGCCTGGTTGCTAAGGAAACTTTATGGTTAGAAAAAATAGGTTATCTTATATCCGATATTTACATAAACTAACCAAGAAAATGTTTTTAACCCATTTCCAAGAGTCGAAGCGATTTAAGTATTTCCTTTTCATCGACAAGCCGTTCAGCAATATACTTGTGGAGTACACTCGATATGAGGGTTTGATAGGGCATCCCCTCTTCTTCCGCTTTCTGTTTTAGCCGGGTGAGATCATCCTCGCTGATTCGAATATTAATGTTCTTAGTCTTCCGGCTCCTTTCTAATATAGCCTCAATGCGACGACGCTTTTCGCCAGAGATAGGAACAGATTGATCAATATGAGCCTCTATCCCTTTCTCGAATGCATCAAGTTTAATTGGTTTTTTCATCTGAGCCTCCATAGCGCTTGAAAAGCTTTCGACTTGGATAAGCCGTTTTCAAGAAAATAGAGTTATCTTCCTCTATCACAAAAGGTACTGCCCATATGTAATTCTTCACCCTTAATACAAAAACCTCCTGGCCAGCGTGCACAGGATGTTCAAGAATATCTATATAACCCTCGTTTAGGATTCGATCTGCGATCTCCTGGAATGAGATGCCCCGAGTTTTTCTCAGCCATCGATCCTTCTCTGCATCCCATCTAATCATAATTGGAAACTATCACAATTAATAGACATTGTCAATAAATCTGTGCAGTGCTTATAGAAAATAAAAAATGGAATAAAGAACTACTCCCGGACATTGGAATTTGAGGGACTGGAAGATTGTCTCTTGGGGAATTGATTTTCAACAAGTTTAATCCCTTATGTGCGTTGTTGAGACCTGGCTCCACTTACTTGCGAAACAGCGTAAATAACAACGTTAAGAGGATGCTGATGAGAATGGAGGTGGTGAGGGGAAAGTAGAAAGTGAACCTCTCCTTTTTAACAAGGATATCTCCGGGGAGCTTTCCGATCCAGGGGATTTTATCACCTGCCATCAGAAGCAGTCCCATTAAAACAATAAACACACCGAATAGAATAAGAAGCTTACCTAAAGCGCCCACTATTAAAACCTCTCCTAATTCTAAATGTCAAAACCCAAAGTTCAAAGGAATGTCAAAAACCCCTTAAAATAATTTCAAATTTCAAAACTCAAAATCCAAATCAATTCCAAATCCTGAATGAAGGAGCTTCAACCTTTCTTACCCAGAATAATTGAAGAAAAAATTAGCGTCAGTTCGTGAGCCTCTTGCCAGAGTTTTTGACACTCTGCTGCTTTTTGAGGATTTGCCTTTCGAATCATCCTTAGCCAGTGTTTCGACTCTTTCGCCTCTTTTTTACAAATTGCAATCTTATGCTTGAAGTCTTTCTTAGATTCTGCTCCATCTGCCTCCATATAATTTGCGCCAACACTCGTGCCGGCGTCTACCAACTGACCGATAAGTCGCCCGTTAACTTCGTTCCTCTCAAGAGTTTTCACAAACTCAATAATCATTTCACCAAATCTGCCAGTTCTTTCTTCTAAGTCGTATATTTTCCCATTTGGAGTTTGGATTTCCTTTGAACCATGGACTTCAGCATCTGAGTTTTGTGTTTTATTTGAATCTTTAGCCTTGACATTTGGAGTTTGGATTTCCTTTGAACTTTGAACTTTGTCATTTGACATTTTACTTTCTTTACTTTCTTTCAAAAACCTTTCTTTTTCACTGTAGATACATCCGCAGTATTGCTGGCGGTAGAGTCTCATCGCTTTTGATACTTCCACGCCTCTTCTCCACCCCTGTCTGAAATCTTCATAATAAAATGGGATTCCTACTTCTTTGCCCATTCGTTCTCCAGTCTCTTTGATCAGAGCATGATTTTGATGTCCACTTTCAAGAAGGGTGGTTGAAAAAGCATCGAAACCTTGGTTCTTGGCTTCCTGAGCTGTTGCTTCAAGACGTAGGGAGTAGCAGTACTGGCACCTTTCCTTTTCGCGATGGGATACGTTTCTTAAAAACTCTTCCAGGAGATATTCATCCCGGTAAATGACTGATAGTCCCGTCTTTTCCGAATATTGCTTCAGAGTGTCCAGTCTTTTTTGATATTCCTGGTACGGGTGAATATTGGGATTAAAAAAATAGCCAACGACTTCATTCCCTTCCGCTCTAATTTTTTCTATTGGAGAAATGGCGCAGTTGGCGCAGCAGATGTGAAGGAGGATCTTCATTTGGAAAAAACACGAATTAATCGAATGGAATCGAATTTCCCGAATAAAACCTATTCGTGTAATTAGCTGTCATTCGTTACATTCGAATAACCATTAACTTGCAGCTAACTTATCCCTCTCGGTCTCTTTTCTCCTTGGTATTCCCAGTTCTTTCTCGACCTGCAGGATTCTCTCGGTGGTTTTGATGACTGTATCCGGGTTGAGGGAGATGCTATCGATCCCGCACCGGACCAAAAATTCCGCAAACTCAGGATAATCGCTCGGGGCTTGGCCGCAGATGCCGATCTTTCTCCCATTCTTCTTCGCTTTTTCGATGACCCACTGGACCATTTTCTTGACTGCAGGATCTCTCTCGTCAAAGATACGCGCAATCTTCTCCGAATCGCGGTCCAATCCCAGAACGAGCTGAGTTAGATCGTTCGAGCCAATCGAAAATCCGTCGAAGATCTCGCTGAACTCATCCGCCATGATCACGTTGCTCGGGACTTCACACATCATATAGATCTCGAGGCCATTCCGTCCCTGGATCAAACCGTACTTTCTCATCTCCGCAACGACCAGCCTGCCCTCTTCCACTGTCCTGCAGAACGGGATCATCAACTTTACATTGGTCAGCCCCATCTCATCTCTGACCTTCTTCATTGCCAAACATTCGAGCTCGAATCCCTCCTGGTACTCCTCATCATAATAGCGTGAGGCTCCACGGTAACCGATCATGGGATTGTCTTCCACAGGCTCGAACTGGCTCCCTCCGATGAGGTTGGCATACTCGTTCGTCTTAAAATCGCTCATCCGGACGATCACATCCCTGGGATAAAAAGCCGATGCGATTTTAGCCACCCCCTGTGACAGCCGGTCGATAAAATAAACCTTTTTATCTTCATAGCCGACGGTCAACTGCTCGATTTCTTTTCTCACATGATCATCCCTCAGTGAATCAAAATGGACGAGAGCCATGGGATGGATCCGGATCACGTTGTTGATGATGAATTCCAGCCTCGCCAGGCCCACGCCATCGTTGGGAATGAAGGAGAGATGAAAAGCATTATCCGGATCTCCTACATTCATCATGATCTGGGTCTTGGGTTTCTCCAGATGTGCCATGTCGAAGCGTTTCACTTCATAGTCAAGGATCCCTTCATAAACCAGCCCGGTCTCCCCTTCGGAGCAGCAGACTGTGGCGCTCCGGTAATCTCCAAGGACCTCGCTCCCGTTGCAGGTCCCAACCACACAGGGAATGCCCAACTCCCTGCTGATGATGGCCGCATGGCAGGTCCGTCCTCCCCGGTCGGTAACAATCCCTGAAGCGGTCTTCATGACCGGTTCCCAATCCGGATCGGTCATCTGGGTTACCAGGATCTCTCCCTTTTTAAACTGATCAATTTCCTTGACGCTCGAGAGCACATGAACCGGGCCTGCGCCGATCTTCTCTCCAACGCTTCTTCCCTGCGCCAAAACTCTTCCCCTATCCTTCAATACGTAGGTCTCCAGGACATTCATGTTTCTTTGGGATTTGACGGTCTCTGGCCTTGCCTGCAGGATGAAGAGTTGTTGTGTCATGCCGTCCTTGGCCCATTCAATATCCATAGGCGTGTAGCTGCCCGCTTTCTTTGAATAATGGTCCTCAATGATCACACCCCACTGGGCAAGCCGGATAATCTCTTCTTCGTCGAGAATAAAACTCGACCTCTCCTGCAACGAGGACGGGATATTCTTGGTCGAACCCTCGCCCTCCATGGCATAGACCATCTTGATCTCCTTGGTCCCAAGGGCCTTCTGAATGATGGGTTTATAATTCTGAGAGAGACGGGGTTTGAAGACATAGAACTCATCGGGATTGATAACACCCTGAACAATATTTTCTCCCAGTCCATAGGAGCCGGTGATATAGACCACATGGGGAAACCCCGATTCGGTGTCAATGGTAAACATCACTCCGGAGCAGGCTTTGTCGGACCGCACCATCTTCTGTACTCCGATGGAAAGGGCAACCTGAAAGTGGTCAAATCCCCGGTGGGTTCTGTAGGATATGGCCCGGTTGGTGAAGAGGGAGGCAAAACATCGTTTACAGGCCTGTATCAGGGCATATTCCCCGCGGATATTGAGATACGTCTCCTGTTGCCCTGCAAAACTGGCAGTGGGCAAATCCTCGGCAGTCGCGCTGCTTCGGACCGCCACATCCGTATCTTCTCCATATTCTTTGCACAACTTCCGGTAGGCTTTAATGACCTCCTCAACAACCCCTCTGGGAAACTCAAGACTGTAGATAAGGCGCCGGATCCTGCTCCCTCTCTCCGAGAGGTTTTCCACATCTTCCACATCGAGGTCAGCCAGAATATCCCGAATGTTCTCTCGGACTCCGGGTTTCTTCATAATATATTGCCATTCCTGTACCGTTCCCTCGTCTAAAAAATCATGATAGGCATTGACCGTTACGGCAAACCCATTCGGAACATTGACGCCGAGTCTGGTCAACTCGCGCCTCATCTCTCCCAGCGAGGCATTCTTTCCACCCACGAGGGGAAGATCACTTAGCCCGATTTCATCAAACCAGAGAACATAGGGTTTATTTCCCATGGTCAGCTCCTTCAATTTCGTATTAACTATAAATTTATCTAAACCCCCGTCCCTTGTCAAGGCGGTTAATCCGCATCAACCACAAAATATGGGCTATTTTTTTCAACCCCTCCAATATAAAATGGAACGACACTTTAGCTGGTTAAATAATGAAATGTTCCGGATTATTTTTCGGAGATGCTATCAGATAGACTAGACTTCATTGGGCATTGGGTGCCACGGGGAAGAGAATGTATTCTTCGTTTCCAAGAGCCACATGGTCCTTCAGTAGGGTCGGAAGACCATAAATGGCCTGTTTCGACAAATAGATTTTCACTCAGACCTAACTCTGCTCTTCAGCCGTCATGTGGCAGTCAAGGTTGGTCTTTTCCATTTCAAACGGGATGCTCCATATCCGATGATCCGATGGACTCGAATCTTTCCACAGCTCCGATACCGAGAAACCTCTGCTGTGTGTCTTTATCTGCCAGCAGCTCACGTGCACTCGTCTCCAACGCAATCCGCCCAACAACCATTACAGCCAGTCGCTCTGACACTGCAGCGGCGACGGAGAGGTTCTGTTCGATCAGCAGCAGCGCGGTCCCCTCAGCGAGCACCGATTGAAGTGTAGCCACAAGTTTATCCACTACTATGGGCGACAAGCCCTCCGAGGGTTCGTCCATGATCAGTAAGCGCGGGTTAGTAAGTAACGCCCGTCCGATTGCGAGCATCTGTTGCTCACCGCCCGACAGGGCACTGCCTGTGCTTTGCCGGCGCTCAGCGAGGTTAGGAAACAATTGGTAGATACGATCGCGGGTCCAACGGCGCGGACCGCCCTGGTCGACCAATTGCAGGTGTTCCTCCACCGTCAGAGAGCGAAAGATGTGTCGTCCCTGCGGCACCAAGGCAATCCCGCGTTTAGCAATCTGGTGAGATTGCCTGCCAATGAGCTCAACCCCGTTGAAGCGAATGCTTCCATCGCAGATGGGCCCCATGCCCATAATTGCATGGCAGAGCGTCGTTTTCCCCATCCCGTTGCGGCCGATAACGGCTACAGGCTCGCTCCGCACGGTTAGATCGATGCCTTGGAGGATGCGACTCGTCCCGTAGCGGGCATCAAGTCCGCGAAGTTGAAGAACTGGTGTTTCGGTCATGGTCTCCCAAATAAAGTGCATGGATTGTAGGATTTGATGCCGCCTCTTTGGGTGTTCCTTCGAAGACGGCCGCGCCGTTATGCATCACGGTCACGCATTCAGCCCATTGCAGTGCGACGTCCATGTCATGCTCGATCAATAGGATGGTAATGGTTCGCGGCAGCTCGCGCAACATTCTGGTCAGTATTGGCCGTTCAGCCTGTGACAGACCGGCTGCAGGCTCATCCAGCAACAACAGGCGCGGTCCGCCAGCCAAGGCCATGCCGACTTCAAGTTGCCGTTGTTCGCCATGCGAAAGCTCACTCACCATTGCATCTATTCTATGCGCCAGTCCAACCTGCCGGGCCCACTCCCGAGCCCGTGCGAGATAAGGATCGGTGGAGCGGGGCACCAGCAAACTAAGGCGGTGAGGCTTCACGCCACGAACCGAGAGGAAGAGATTCTCTAAAACACTTAGCCCCTTAAACAGGAGCGAGTTCTGGTAGGTACGCGATACGCCTAAGCGGGTCCGGTTGTGGGGGGGCATCGTGCCAATGTCCTCGCCAAAAAGGTGGATTGATCCGTGTGTTGGCAAGAAGTCGCCGGCGATAAGATTAAAGAGGGTTGTCTTACCAGCTCCGTTCGGACCCAGGATAGCCCGCCGCTCTCCCGGCAACAGATCTATTGAGACATTGTTGACGGCGCATAGTGCACCGAAATATTTCGTCAAACCAATGATGCGCAGGGCCGGCATCATTCCGACCTCCCCATCAGGCCTTGCGGACGCAACGCCAGCACCGCTGCCATGATTACGAACGACACTATGACGGAATAGGTTGGAAAATAGGCCAGACCGATCTGCTCTGCCAAGCCGATCAGAAGTGCCCCGATGGCCGTCCCTGAGAGGCTCCCCATTCCGCCGACAATAACGACAACGAGTGAAGACAATAGATACCGCGCATCCTCTCCCGGCGAAATAGAGAGCGCCGACCCCCCCACAACTCCCGCTAAGCCGGCAAGTCCCGCACCTAGACCAAACACCAGGATCGACACCAGGGGCACATTGACCCCAAGTGCGCCCAGCATTGGCCGATCGTCCACACCGGCGCGAATAATAATTCCAAAGCGAGTGCGATACACCAAGAGCCAGATTACAAGCCCCACAACCACTGCTGCGCCAACCACCACCAAGCGAAATGTTGGATATCCTTTGACAATAGGAAGGGCGACGCTGCCAAAAAGAATCGACGGTGGGTCAAATTGATAGGTCAAGCCACCGTAACGAGCCAGCAATAGGTCTGCAATTACAATAGAGAGTCCGATCGCCACCAGCGACTGCCGCATCTCCTGGCCTTGAATGCGATCAAGCAATGTGGATTGGATAAGTAATCCGGCGAGGGCTACGCTCACCCCGCCGGCCGCAAGTCCGAGATACCAATTGCCGGTTTTTGCTGCGACATCATACCCGAGGTATGCTCCCAGGATGTACAGTGAACCGTGGGCAAGGTTAATCACTCGCATTAGCCCAAAAATGAGCGTAAAACCGATAGCCACAATGAAATACAGCCCGGCCACAGTGACACCATTCAGTGTAGCAAGCAGAAAGAGTTTCATGGAGCGTTCACCGCCATGGCTTGTAGGGGTGCCTTGAACAGCCCGACCGGCATCCTACGAGATGCCAGTCGGGGGCAAGACAAACTATGGACAGGAGGGGTTGTCACGGCTTGGAACACCCCGGGCGACAAAGGCGTCACGCGGCTGGCCGAGAGTCTGGTTCACATTCCGCATCACTTTTACTACTTTGGTGTAGAGCGTACCATCAGGCCGCTGTGCGACCTCGGTCACAAAAATGTTTGCGATCGCCTGCCGGTTCTCGTCTAAGGTTACAGGACCGGTTGGTGTGTCCAGCTTAAGTTTGGCCAGTGCCTCGCGAAACTTCACCTGGTTGCCGCTAAGATCGCCTCCGACCTGGGCTAGCGCCTTGAGTGCAGCCTTGGTAGCTACATAATAACCATAGAAAGGCGCCGATGGAGCGGCAAGCCCATCGGGGAAACGTTTCTTATACTTGGCCACATATTCCAGGTACGCAGGTTCTTCGATCCCGTCGGCAACCATGTGCGCGGATGGGATGCCAATCATATGCCGCTGGAATGGTCCCTTCGTGCTTAACACGGTTTGTTCGGTTACGTTCGATCCTCCGATTATAGGGATTTTCCCGCCTGCCTGATAGTATTGAGTAAGGAAATTCACTGAGTCGGCACCGCCGAACATGACGTATACCGCATCAACCTTATCGGGAATCCGTGCAATCGCGGAACTAAAGTCTTTTGTCCCCATCGGCACCCAGATTTTCTCCTTAACCTTCCCTCCCTTGGCGCAGAATTCAGTCATGAACCCCAGTACTTGGGTGTAGCCGAAGGAGTAGTCACCTGCTACCACGGCGGCAGTTCGGTAACCTTTGACGTCGTAGACATAGCTTCCCAATCCTGCCTGCCACTGGGCGCCGTCCGTGCCGAAGCGAAAAAAGTTGGGGGCCGGGTTCACAAGAGTCGTCTCTTGAGCAGCGGAGAAACCATTGAGAATTGTCTTCCCCGGAACAGATTTCGCATATTCTTTGATGGCCAAACCTTCGCCCCCTGACATTGGCCCGATGAGAATATCGACCTTGTCCTGTTCAATCAACTTGCGCGCTTTACCCACGGCCACATCGGGGCGTCCGTCGGACGACTCCTTGACCCACTCAATGCGCTTTCCTGCTACCGAATAGTTCACCTCCTCAAACGCCATCTCCATAGCCCGGACAGCCTCCTGGCCAAGCACGGTGAAGGGGCCTTCAAGGGTCATCACTCCGCCGATACGCACGCTGGTCTGCGCTGCTGCCGATACCACCGTGCCGCAAACAAGAAACACCACTGCAAGAATTCGTGTGATCTTTGAAACGTCCATGGTATACCTCCTTTACAATGAGTGATAAAATTAGTTGTTTGCACCGTTAGGTGCACTCCTCAGTCCTCTCTTACGACTCCGCGAGAGGCGTTCCCAGAGTCCGATCAGGCCATCTGGCGAAAACAGCACGATCACCAGAAATGTCAAACCTATCACTGTGTTGAATCGTTCACGGATGAACAGGTCGATGGCGAAGTTCTGGATCAGGACGAACAACAGAGCTCCGATCAATGCGCCACGAGGATGACCAAGCCCTCCAATCACAGCAACAATTAGAATATTGACCATCGCTGTAATTCCAACCGAACCCGGGGATATCCCGCCGTGGTACCAAAGGCTTAACACGCCTCCAACAGCCGCAACGAAACCTGCGACTCCAAAGGCGGCCACCTGATGCAGTTCTACCCAATAGCCGATAGCCGCCAAGCGCCGGGGGTTGTCCCGGATGCCCTGAAGGGCAATACCAAAAGGCGTCCGCACCATGTAAGTAATGGCAGCGTATAGCGATATGCCCACACCCATGCACAAATAGTAGAACACGATCGGCTCTCGCAGTGACATGCCAAAGACGATTGGCGCTTTGACGCCGCGAAATCCATCAAACCCGTGAAAAAGTGTTGTATTCTGCTGAGTGAGGTAGAAGAAGATCATTCCGATCGCGAGGGTGATCATCAGCAGGGAAATCCCCTTGGTGCGGACCGAAACGAGCCCAATCAAGGTGCCTGCGAGCGTACCACTCCCCAGTGCTATGGCAAGTGCCCACGGCCATGGGAGGATGGCGGAACCAACATTCGCAGCGTGTGAACTCAGAATGGCAAGGGTGTATCCGGCAACACCCGCCACTGTCATCTGAGCCAAGGACACCATCCCCCCGTAGGCGGCGAGAAATGTAAGACTCAGAGTGATGATGCCAAGCACGATCGCATAAGCGCCAATGTTTACAACCCAAAACTGTGGTGCAAAATGCGGGTATGAGATAATCGCCGCGGCAATCAGCGTCCATCTAGCCATTTTACCCCACTCCGCAAATAACCGTAAGAGCACTCGAAAGGAACTCCCTTTTCAAAAAAATGAAATAGATCTGCTGGCCACACTGCCCCGTGCAGACCCTCTCTATTAATGGTGAACGATACTTACCCATGCAAGCGCCAAAATTGTCAGTGCAATTCAATATATCCAGCCCAGTAGCGCCTGTCAAGGAGCCAAGGAGGGATACGAATGCAGACGCCTTTCATACTCCCTTAAAAGGAGTGCTCCGCATTCGCGTAAATTTGCGCACTTGCTCTGTAATGGCCCTCTCAACGGGCAAGCGTTCCATGCTCGTTGCTCCGTAGAAACCGTTCACTCCTTGCATACGTTCCAATGCCGGCCCCACGTTTTCAGGATCATCGAACGGGCCGCCATGGCATATCACAAGGATATCTTTTCGGACTTCACGGGCAGCCGCAGCGATTCGCATCGTAGTGCCCATCGCCTCTTCCATCGCCATCGCCACTGCTGCCCCAATCGTTCCGCCTGTGGTTAAGCCAACATGGGCTACGATCATATCCGCGCCAGCTTTCGCCATCGCCTGGGCTTCGGCCTCGGTGAAACAATACGGGGTTGTCAGTAGATCCATTTCGTGGGCTAGGCGGATCATCTCCACTTCTTTGTCATACCCCAGGCCGGTGGCCTCCATGTTGGCGCGCATTATACCATCGAACAGCCCTACCGTGGGAAAGTTCTGCACCCCTGAAAATCCCGCCTCCTTCACCTGCTTCAAGAAGAGCGGCATCAGCCGAAATGGATCCGTGGCATTCACCCCTGCCAGTACCGGGGTACGCTTAACCACCGGCAATACCTCATTGGCCATTTCCATCACAATGGCATTAGCATCGCCGTACGCAAACAGACCCGTAATGGAAACCCGGCCGGCCATGCGATAGCGACCAGTGTTGTAAATCACGATCAGGTCAATCTCGCCAGCCTCCTCACACTTGGCCGAGATTCCGGTTCCAGCCCCACCCCCGACAATTGGGATCCCCGCTTGAGCCTTTGCGTACAGCTTCTTGAGTATTTCTACACGTGGAATTGCTGCCATCAGAACACCCCCTATTAGTTGGTTTTCAACTTAGCGGTCTCAAGGTCTCAGAGGCGATTCTTTGCGTAACATCGTCAGCAACGTCTCCGCGGCCTTGCCGGAAAATACTGGATCGTTGATGTCGGTATCCAATTCAATCACCGGGATATTTGTGCGCAGGTTTGCTTTCAGTGTGTCAATAAACGCACGGTTGGCATCAGGCCAGTGGAATGGTTTTCCCTCCAGATCGAGCTGCGAGAAACCCTTCGCTGGAATAAACACAGCCACTGCACCGGTGGCCCGGTTGAGCTTTTCAGCAAAAATCCTCCCCAGTTGGGCATTCTCTTCAGGCGTGGTGCGCATCAGGGTGACATTGGGATTCCAAGCGTAAAAGAGGCGTTCTTGGTACTTCTTTGGGATGGTGTTCGGCGCCCAGAAATTGCACATATCGATACAACCCGGCACCACTACCTGCGGGACGCCCGTCTCGGCGGCTGCGTTCAGGCGATCCGGACCGGCGCTGAGTACACCGCCGCATATCTCGTCTGCCCACTCAGTCGTAGTGATGTCCAACACTCCGGCGATGTAACCGTCACGGATCAATGACTCCATCGTCTTCCCGCCTGTGCCTGTGGCGTGGAACACCAGCACTTCATACCCCTCTTTTTCCAGAATGCCGCGCGCGTGATCCACGGCGGGGGTGGTATTCCCGAACATCGAAGCTGCAATTAATGGTTTATCCTCTGAGCTCTGCGCTGCCTTATCCCCAACCATCCCGCAGATCGCCCCAGCTGCATTGGAAATTATTATACGACTGATGCGGTTGAGTCCGGCCACGTCGACGATCGAGGGCAACATGGTGATGTCTGAAGTGCCTACATAGGCGCTGACGTCTCCTGAAGCGATCGTAGTAACCATCAGCTTGGGAACACCCACCGGCAACGCCCGCATGGCTGATGTCCCGATCACTGTGCCACCGCCACCTCCCATGGATATGATTCCGTCACACTTCCCTTCGGAATGAAGCTGCCTGGCAACAACGGCAGCGCCCCGGGTCATTACCTCCATCGCCTCGCCGCGGTCCTTCTTATCCACAAGGATGCTCAGCGCAGTTCCTCCTGACTGAGCCACTTTCTCTCGCCCCAAATCTGGAAGGAAGGCTGGTCTCCCCAACACGCCAGTATCCACCACGAAGGCATTGAAACCCCTCCTCTCAACCTCGGTCTTCAGGAAGGCAAATTCCACCCCTTTGGTATCCAAAGATCCCAAAATGACGATCGTTCGTGGCATGTCATATCCTCATGATTGAAAATCACCCTTTTTTAGCAGTAAGTAGGATGTAATAATAAAGGATTAGGCTATTCTATGTCAAACATAAATCGAGGGTCGCGTCTCTCAGGTGTCGGTGGTCGCTCTGAAAGTGGACTGAGAAGAAAAGGGATGATCGATCTTAAATCAAATGATATGTATATGATAAGAATTTGTTTTGAGGTGAGTTAAATATACGGAAAACCGAGTTGGATATAAGAAACTTCTTTACATGAATTGCCCGAACCCCGGCAGCAGATTGATTTTTCAGCTAAATAAAATTAATATAAATGACGATAAATGAATAAAGGAGGCAAACAATAATCATGAAATATGTCTATCTTTTTGAAGAGGCCGATGGTTTTAACAAGAAGCTCTATGGAGGAAAAGGAGCTGGGCTGGCTGAGATGACCCGGATGGGCCTCCCGGTACCGCCGGGTTTCATTGTCACCACCGAAGCCTGCACCCAGTACTACGGAGACAAGAAAAAACTTCCAAAAGGCCTCATGGATGAAGTCAAGAAAAATCTGAAAAAGGTGGAAGAAAAAACGGGTAAGAACTTTGGAAACCCTCAGAACCCTCTCTTCTTCTCTGTCCGGTCAGGCGCCGCTCTGTCCATGCCCGGAATGATGGATACCATTCTCAATCTCGGATTAAACGATGACACCATTGAGGGTCTCATTCAGATCACCGCAGACGGAAGATTTGCCTATGATGCTTACCGGAGGTTCATCCAGCTCTTCGGGAAAATAGCTCTTGGCGTGGATGAGAAGCAATTCGATAGCATTTTGAACAAGACAAAAGAGAAGGCCAAGGCAATCTTTGACACCGATCTCGATGCGGACCATCTCAAGGACATCTGCAAGCAATACCTCACCCTCATCAAGAAAGAAACAGGATCTCCATTCCCCGAGGATCCGATGGTCCAGTTGAAATTGGCGATTGAGGCGGTCTTCCGGTCCTGGATGGGAAAGAGGGCCATCGATTACCGGAAGGAATTCAAGGTCACTCCGGAAATGGCAAGTGGAACAGCAGTCAATGTCTGCACCATGGTCTTTGGAAATATGGGCTTCGACTCTGCTACGGGTGTGGCCTTCACACGAGATCCAGGAAGTGGTGAAAACATCCTCTATGGGGAATATCTCGTCAATGCGCAGGGCGAGGATGTGGTGGCTGGCATCCGGACACCCAAACCCATTCAGGAGATGAAGAAGGAGATGCCCAGGATTTACCGGGAACTGGAGAAGGTAAGAAAGATCCTCGAAGACCACTTCCATGAGGTTCAGGATTTCGAATTCACCGTAGAGAAGGGACACCTCTACATCCTCCAGACCCGCAATGGAAAGATGAATGCCCAGGCCATTGTCCGGACATCCAGGGAAATGGTCACCGAAAAAATGATCAACAAGGAGAAGGCGGTTCTGAGATTGAAACCTTTCGAACTCGAGCAACTTCTCCACAAACGGATCGACCCCAATTTCAAGGGAAAACCGATTGTGACCGGACTTCCCGCTTCTCCAGGAGCCTCCTCCGGAAAAGCCATCTTCGATGCCGACGAAGCTGAAAGAGTAGGAAAACTGGGCCACAAGGTCATTCTCGTCCGTGAAGAGACGAAGCCAGAGGATATTCATGGATTCTTCGCCTCTCAGGGAATTCTAACGAGCCGGGGCGGTAAGACCTCCCACGCTGCGGTCGTAGCCAGAGGAATGGGAAAACCCTGCGTCTCCGGATGCGAATC
>VGRY01000068.1 GCA_016875195.1 Deltaproteobacteria bacterium | reverse complement strand
CTGCTCATACCCAAAGAGTTGGTAGAACCGGTTTCCAACTTTCTCTTGGAGCAGGGAGCAACAGGTATCGAAGAGATTGAAGATACCTTTGACCAGGTAAGGGTGAAAACCTATTTCCTCCAGAACGGAAAGGAGAAAGAAATTTTTCAGGCTCTCCAGCGATACTTGCGGTCTCTTAGAAACCTTGAACCAAAAGCCTCCCATATCAGGGTGGAGACGACTTCCATTTCCGAACAGGATTGGGGCGAGAACTGGAAAAAATTCTTTAAACCTCTTCGAGTGGGATCCAGGTTTGTAGTAAAGCCTCCTTGGGCGAGAATCCGGTTGAAACAGAGTGAAATCCCGATTGAGATCAATCCCGGGATGGCTTTTGGAACGGGGACGCATGCCACCACTCAACTCTGTATGGAGGCATTGGAGAAGAGACTGAACAGGAGAGGCTTCACTGTTCTCGATGTGGGCACTGGTTCAGGTATTCTTTCGATCGCGGCTTGTCGATTGGGGGCGGCTCAGGTCTGGGGCATTGATATTGATCCTGTGGCGGTTGAGATTGCAAGAGAGAATGTGGACCATAATGGGGTTTCCAAGCAGGTTAAAATACTAAAGGCAAGAATCGGTGAGATTCGAAAGAGATTCGATCTGGTCGTCGCCAACATAGATTTCCGAGGCTTAAGACGGGCGCGAAAGGCTATGCTCAGCCATCTTAAAAAACATGGTTTTCTCATCCTCTCAGGGATTTTGGATAAAGAGGAAGAGAGGCTTCATCAATACTATGTTGCAACCGGCGGACTTCAATGGGTCGAAACTACACAGAAGGGAGAATGGATCTGCTTCACCTTAAAGAAAAAATAAAATTTCGAAGCACGAATTTCGAAACAATCTTAAATGGCCAAATTTCAAATGTTCTAAACAAAAAAAGTTTAGACATTAGGATTTCGAGAATTCGAATTTGCCTGCCCTGTTAAATACGTGATAAAGTGCTATTTGATTTAGTTTATCATCAGGTTCTCGAAAAATTATCATCGTCTTTGAGCAATTATTTAACAGGGTAAAAGATTCGACATTCGGATTTCGGATTTTCAAGGAGTTAACTGGATGCCAAGGTTCTATGTTCCGGCCCCCCATATTGAAAACGACCTGTTAAAAATCAGTGGCCATGAGGCGAGACATATCCGAAGAGTGCTTCGACTCAGAACGGGAGATGGAATCATCGTCTTTGATGGGGCAGGAAGGGAATATGAGGGTGTGATTGTTGAGGAAGAACCCGCTGCTGTAGTGATCAAAGTCAGAGGCCTCTTTTCTTCTAAAGAAGAGTCTCCGATTAAAATTGTTTTGGCGCAAAGCCTCCTCAAGGGAGAGAAGATGGACTATCTGATACAGAAAGCCACAGAGCTGGGAGTCAATAGGGTCATTCCATTTTTTTCCTCCCGATCCATTCCTCTTCCAGACCCACCGAAAACCCTGGAAAGACATCAGCGCTGGGAGAGAATCGCTATTGAAGCCTCCAAACAATGTGGAAGAGGATCAATCCCAAAGGTTGAGCCCCTTTGTGATTACCCTGAAATGCTTTCTATGGCATCCCGTGAATCCTTACGACTGATCCTCCACGAGAAGGAGGGGAAAAGGTTGAAGGAGGTTTTAGGTGATTCTCAAGGTAGGAAAGGAATTTTCTTTGTCGTTGGACCCGAGGGTGGCTTGAGTCAGAAGGAGGTTGATGAATCGAAAGAGAAGGGGTTTGTTCCTGTCTTCATGGGGGAGAGGATTTTGAGGGCAGAAACGGTCAGTCTCTGCCTGCTCAGTATTTTTCAATATAAATGGGGAGATATCGGATAAAAAAGGGGCAAATCATATAAAGGATTTGCCCCTTTCAGAAAGGAGGGGTATGAAGGGCCTGTCCACCTTCTGCCCACAACGGGCAGGGGCGGGCAGGGAGGTGTTAAGCAGCTTTTTTCTCTACGGTATCGACAAATTCCTTATAAGTTTTACAATCGCACAAAAGTTTACATTTCCGACGACATACTTCAATATGAATTTTAGGACTACCCTTTCTTTTATCACAGATCAGATAACTCATATATAATCCCCTTTCCGGTCAAAATTTGTTCAAATTTCTATATATTGAACAATTGGTATTTTAGAACACAAAATATAGAATTGTCAAGAAAAAAATTCATAAATTTTAAAAAATAATGTTCTATGATTTCAATAGTTTACGAAATCAAAGAAAAGTAAAACCATAAGTTTTTAAATCATCTCAAAGAAATTATAGATTATTCTTTGAATAATAGGAAAAATGGATAATACGGGTATTTCACAAAATTCTGTTTTTTTATGGGTTGGGAGAGGGGGAATGTGGCTTTTCTTCGATGGCAATGCCAAGTTTTTCAACACCTGAATTATTTGCAATGTCAAGCACCTGAACGACCCTGTCAAACACAACGCTCTTATCCGCTCTCACGATGACGGGTCTTGCTTTATTGAAGGCTATCAAAGTTTCCAGTTCTTTTTTCAGATCCCTGAGGTTGGTGGGTTTATTCATGAGGAATATTTCATTCCGGTTGTTGATATTAACGATGACAGGTTCCTTTTGGTCAGGAGGCGTTTTGACATCCGCCTGAGGAAGCTTAACGATGATCTTGGATTCCTTCAGTGGGTTGAATGTGTAAATCAAGCTGAATGCGGTGAAGAAGAAGATGAAGATATTGAGGATGATGTCAGTAAAGGCAAGGGATTCCAAATTGACCCTGAACTCCCGGCGGGCTTTTATCTTCATCGAACACCTCCCTCCTGAGTCTGAGAAAGAAGATCGAGAAGCTCATTCCCATAATAGGTCATCTCCTGGGCGTGGTGTTTGATCTTTCCCATGATGAGGTGATAGAGGATAAAACCAGGAATGGCGACCGAAAGACCTGCGGCAGTAGTGATCATTGCCTGGTAGATGCCTGCGGCTAAGGCATTGACCGTGATATTTGTACCCATCTGTTCCCATGTCATAAATGCCTGGATGAGTCCCACAATGGTTCCAAGAAATCCCATCATCGGCTCTACGCCTACGATAATGATGAGGGCGCTCATGTATCGCTCCAGATACTGAATCTGTTCGTCCCCCTCCCGCTCCATCAGCGACTCGACCTCATTACGGCGGAGGTGGTGATTGACGATCCCTAATCGGAAGAGATTGCCGATGGGATGTCTCACTCTGGCACATCGTTCCATGGCTTTCTGGGTCTGTCCTTTTTCGATGTCATGGAAGACCCCCTCGGCAAAGCGTGGGATGTTGAGGCGGATTTTCCAGAGGGCCCAGAATCTTTCGAGAATGATGGCAAGGGCGATGATGGATCCGAGGATAATGGGGATCATGATGACCCCGCCTTTTAAGATGAGCGAGACAAACATGGGTTTCTTACCTCCCCGCCTGCCCCGATAGAATCGGGGAATGAAAAAATAGGGCAATCGAAATTGCCCTGAGTTGATAACGAAGTGCCGGGTCGCGGAATCGAACCACGGACACGAGGATTTTCAGTCCTCTGCTCTACCGACTGAGCTAACCCGGCATCCTGAGTTAGTCCATTTATATTACAACCCCCTCCAATGTGTCAAGAGCTTTCTGAAGATCAAGAAAGCTCCGATGACATCGATTAAAGATCGATTACACAGATTCAAAATAAATTGGTCAATTGCAAAATTCTTTGTCATCCAAGATTCCAGGATTTTCCCTGGAATCTTTTAAAACGTATAAGAAACTCCTCCGAAGAAATTACGCTCTGGGGACGGATAGTAAAAAGGAAGTCCCGCGAAATTGAGCACCCCATATTCCGCGTATTTCTGATTGGTGATGTTGTTAAACCCCACAAATGCCTTCAATCCTTTCCAGGTATAGGAGAGTTTTGCATCCACAGTATAGTATCCATCGAGCCTCCCGACCTGATTCCCCCAATCGCTGATAAAACGCCGGGGACCGACGAAATTGGCTCTGGCATTGAAGAGAAAGCCTTTGCCCACACGGAAATCCGTCCCGATGGAGCCTTTGTGTCGCGAGACTCCCGGGATGTCATTTCCTGAAAATCTTTCTCCCCGGAGGGTAGGTCGGATATAGCCATAATTTCCCCAAACATCGAGCCAGGAAAAGGGTCTGGTTTTCAAACCGGCCTCGAATCCCTGGCGTCTCGTTTTCGAATAATTTTCATTACTGAAGGTCAGAGGGTTAAAGAAGAGTTCATCCCGAAGATCTATCCAGAAGAGGGTAAGGTTTCCTTCAATCCAATGATTTAAGACATGGCGAATTCCAGCCTCGTAATGGTAACCGGTCTGCGGTTTCATCGCTGAATTGATCTGAATCGTAGGTTGAAACGTGGGGGGCGGAAAGATGAATTGAATAAATTCATCTGAAACAGGGAAACGGAAGCTTCGCTTCACACTTACAAAGATGGAAGATCCCTCCCCTAAAAGATAATTGAGACCCGCACTCCAGGCCGGTTCGGATTCCCGTTTCCGGTCACGGACTCCGGATAAATCTTGTGAGACGCGGTAAGTGGCCCATTCCCACCTTCCTCCGATGGAGAGAAGCAGGTTTTCGAGAATGGAGAACTCATCGAGGAGATAGACTCCGAAAGACCTCTTAGAAACATCAATCCCATCAAAGGTGGTGGCACCGAAGAAGAAAGACTCGGAATCGACACTCGAACCCGAATGATAATAATCTAGTCCGAAAGTGACTTTGTTGGAGTGTTCTCCGATGGGTTTTTCAAGAATATATTTCGGAGTGAATCCCCAGGTGGAGAGGTTCCTTCTGTCTTTAAAGGAGAAGATGGGAAGAGAGGAAAGGAAGGAATTGGTTACCTCCCGGTGCCGGTAAGAGAGATCGGCTTCAATCCGGCCGATTTCTTTCCAATTCCCTTTTATCCCGAAATTTAAAAAACTGTCTTCGGTTTCGGCTTTGTCATTCGGGTTGAGGGTCCTCCGTCGGTCATGGTCATAGAGCAATTGGGGAAGGGCGCCTGGCAATCCGAAAGCGTCCCGGTGAAAGTTTCCATTGAAGGAGAGCTGGATGGCCTCGCTCAGGTCATAGAGGAGTTTTCCTCCGGCATCTTTGTAACGGAAAAAACCGTTCTCGCGATAACCTTCTGTCGAGCTGTAATTTCCATGAATCCCGGCCAAGACGGGGCCTGATTTTCCTGAGACAGAAGCGCTCTCTTTATGAAAGAGGTAACTCCCTCTGACGACCTCGCCTCTTACCGAAAGAGGCTTATCCGGTTTTTTAGTGATGATATTGACCACTCCACCAACCGCATTGTCTCCGTAAAGGACGCTTCCAGGGCCGCGCAGGATCTCAATTCGCTCGATCTGGTCGAGGGGAATCTGTGTCCAATCTGCGCCGCTGAGATCGATCTCGTTGACCCTCCTTCCATCCACCAGAACAAGGGTATTCAGAGGACCTGTTTCGCCAAAACCCCGGATATCTACGGAGACTGTCTTTCCACTGCCTGTAAAGTCCCGGACCACCACCCCCACTTCATTTCGCAATAGGTCGACAGTCGCTTTGGCATTCGATTGTTCGATCTGTTCCCTGGTGATGACCGTGACATTGGCAGGGACCTTTCGGATCTCCTGTTCATCACGGGTGGCGGTAACGACCACGGTTTCGAGGGTGATCTCTTTCTCCTGAGCGTAGAGAGAGACAGGGATCGAAATGAGATACGTGAATAAAGTGATGAGCCAAATAGAACATTTCATAGAACAACTCCTCCTTCGGTTGATAGATTAGCCCTAAACCGTATTGAAGTTAGGGCTGGAGGAAGGGTCTCAAAAAAAATCCCCGGCCTTCGCTTTGGAAGACCGGGGATTTTACCCGCATGTACCCTTCACAGTCTTTGCCTCGAAGACTTCTCAGTGAAGCATATCCAGGCAAGGTTTTCTGACTCTCCCGACCTTAACTCGCCTTCCCATGCATCCGCATAGTGGCTTTTCGTGTTAAAGCACTTATCCCGAATAAGTCTCGGGATCGGGATTACAGCGGCGGGTCCGTCCCCGAATTTAACGGGGTTCCCTACACCCGGATACCACCTATTTAATTGTTTTCCATTTAACAGAATAGGAAGAGTATTGTCAAGAGCGTTAATCGAGGTGTTAATCGAGGAGAAATTTATTAATTTCTTTCAGAGTTGGAATCCCTTTTCGGCCGCCGAGGCCGAGGCATTTTAGGGCAGCTGCGGCATTGGCAAATTTCATAATCTTTTCTACTTCCCAGTTCTGAAGAAGGCCATAGATAAATCCGGCATGGAAGACATCGCCTGCGCCTGTTGTGTCAACAGCCTTGATAGGAAATCCCCTTGAGTGAACGATCTGTCCATCTACCAGAGCCATGGCCCCTTCTTCTCCCAGGGTGGTGCAGAGAAATCCGTTCGTATGCTTTTGAAGTTCTAAAAAGGCTTTCTCTTGATCCGAGATACCGATGTAGCGTGACGGGAATCGTGAGGAAGTGATGACGAAGTCTATCTCTTTGATCAACTCTCCGGTAAGAGGCTCGACCTTATCAATATCGATCACTGTGGGGATTCCTTCTTCTTTTGCCCATCGGCTGCATTGGATGGCTGCATGGATATCGTGGCCATCCAGATGGAGGATTTTACCGGAACAAACCTCTTCCTTCCAAAGCTCCCCTTCGCGATACATCAATCGTTCATCCCGGTCCCAGAGGATGGTCCTCTCACCCGAGATGCCATCCACGAGGATAATGGCGAACTGGTTGGTAGCTTCGGGTTCAAGGGTCACCGAAGAGACATCCACCCCTTCCTGACGAATCGAATCGAGCGAGAATGAGCCCAGCTCATCTCCTCCGACCTTTCCAATATATTTTGTTTTGATTCCCCAACGAGCGAGGGCAACCATAGCAGTGGCCACCTGTCCTCCCCCCTGTTTGGAGAACTGACGGATCTTCATCTTCGAGTTTTGAGTTGGAAATTGAGGAACGAGGGTGAGAAAGTCCACTGAATTGAGACCCATTCCCACCACCTCAAAAGGTTTGTTTTTCGGAAAAGAGAGATTGAATCGCATGGATTTCTTTTACACCCTGGGGCCAAACAGGCCGTGAAGAGAGCGGTTGAGGACAAGGGATCGCTCAATGTTCATTCCATACCTCTCCTTTCGAGAAGCCGGAGCTGTTCCTCGATGTAACGCTGCAATTCTTCGGGCTTAGGCAGTTCAAGTTGGTACTTGGATACGAAGAGCCGATTGTCCATGCCTGCCAGAGCATACTCCACAAGAGCATGATTCTTGCCCGTGCAGAGAAGAATACCGATGGGCGGCTGATCTCCCTCGGTCATCTCATGGGTGCGGTAGTAGCTGACATAGGTATTGATCTGGCCAAGATGTTCGTGGCGGAATTGGTCCACCTTAAGTTCCACCAGCACATGGCACTTGAGCACGCGATGGTAAAAAACGAGATCCACGAAAAACGTTTCGCCGCCGATAAGGAGGCGTTTCTGGCGTCCCTCGAAGCAGAATCCGTGGCCGAGTTCCAGCAGGAAGTTTTGCAGTCTCTCAATGAGCGCAGCTTCCAGTTCGGATTCAGGTAGCACCTCCTGTGGCCGTAGGCCAAGGAACTCAAATACGTAAGGATCACGAATGACATGCTTCGGCTCGGATTGGACGGCCACAGCATTGGCCATTTCAGATAGTTTGGCTTTGTTCCGGGAAAACCCCGAGCGCTCGAAGTAGAGGCTTCCGATTTGGCGTTTAAGCTCGCGCACCGACCAGTTCCCCTTGACGCACTCGACTTCATAAAAGGCGCGCTTGAGAGGGTCTTCGATTTCGAGAAGAAGCTCGATATGGCTATAGGAAAGCCGTTCGAGGACAAACGATCCAGAAAGTGGCGACGGTGTTGCCGCTTTTATGGCTGATTGTGGCGACGCTGTCGCCACAATCTCAGATGATAAAGTAGAGACGGATGGCAACAGTGAAGTGTAGGGTCCAGGCAGTACGTCCCGAATCTGCGGATAAAAACGATAGAAATCCCGGTACCGGTAAAGCCTACTGCGATTACAATTAGGGACACCCAAGGTTCCCAATCGGTTGGCCAGACTTGTGAAGAGTTCTGCTCCATATTCAGCCCGATCCTGGCCGTTAAGTTCGTATTCGTGAATGTACAAACCGATTAGCCAGTTACGACAGGTCAAGGCAACGTTGACCGCCCGCAAGGCGGTGGTTTGCGTGCGTCGGTGAATGTCTGCAATGGCGTTGGCAAGGGCATCGAAGTTCATGTTTCGTCTTCGGCAACCAGGCGTTCTCTCGGTCTCTCCTTTACAGGCCAATTCTTAATCTTGTCTGATTTCATAATAATGTCAGGGGTCCACTGCTTCTTCCGCCATCCCAAACTTCATTACTTATACACCCAACCGGTTAAAAATGTAAATAGGTATTAAACCTTCCAATAAACCTTTTGAAGGTCAATTTAACACACAGACCATAGTGAAGAATTCTAAGTTTTTCAAACAGGAGAGTTAAGGTTGAAGAATATAGACACGATCATTCGAATGAGAGAATGAGAGCCGCCTATTGCAACAGCAAGAAAAATTGTGATATAAATTGTCGAAGGTGGACCTATGTTTAATATCGGAGTACCTGAACTGCTGATTATCGGAGCGATTGCGCTAATCGTCTTCGGGCCGAATAAACTTCCAGAGCTGGCCAAGGCTTTTGGCAGGGCGATGAGGGAGTTTAAGAAAGCGACCGAAGAAGTGAAGGAAAGTTTCGAAGCGGAGACCAGAGATCTAGAGGAGATAAAAACCACGATCGCGGATGAAAATGTCCTGGGAGATTTGGCCAAGGAAATATCCACCCTCGAAGAGCCTTCTACGGAGACCGTGACAGCTGAAGAACTGCCTCCGGAGACTGTGACAGCCGAAGAGCCTCCTCTGGAGGTTTTGGGACAAGCAGAGACCTCCTCCGCTGAGGAGATCGTGACTTCTCCTGAAGAAAAAGAAGTTGTAGAGAAGAAAGAGGGGGGACCAGAAGGGAAAGAAGGGGTTCCCTCCCATGGATGAAAAGAAACAACCCTTAACCTCTCACCTTCAAGAGTTGAGAAAGCGCCTCGTTTTTTCCTTTATTGCAGTCGGCGCTGGTTTTATCGTCTGTTATGCCTTTTCCGAAAACCTTTTTGCCATCCTTTCCCAACCCCTTCTCAAGATGATGCCTTCCGGGGGCACGCTCATCTTCACGAGTGTGGCCGAAGCCTTTTTCACCTATATGAAGGTGGCTTTTATCGCGGGTATTATCCTGACTTCCCCATTTGTTCTCTTCCAGGTTTGGGCTTTTGTGGCTCCTGGGCTTTATCGCCATGAAAAGCGGTATGTGATTCCCTTTGTTGCCGCGGGGTCCATCTTCTTTGTTCTTGGAATTCTCTTTGCCTATTATGTCGCCATTCCTGTCGGGTTTAAATTTCTTTTAGGGTATGCCACAGATTTCATCAAACCTATGCCGAGCATGAAGGAATACCTCTCCTTCAGCATCAAATTTCTGCTGGCATTTGGCCTGGTGTTCGAATTTCCGGTGGTTCTGGTCCTCCTTGCACGCATCGGGGTCATCGATGCAAAGACCATGGCCCGGCACAGAAAATATGCCATTCTGCTCATCTTCATCTTTGCGGCGGTGATGACTCCGCCGGATATCATCTCCCAATTGCTGATGGCCATTCCCTTGATGGGCCTTTACGAGTTGAGCATTCTTCTCTCCAGGATTTTCGGAAAGAAGAAACCAATTCCTCCGACTACCGAATAGTGTCATGACAGAGTCTCACTATAAAATTTCACGATGGCCGGAGAAGGAGAGACCGAGAGAGCGGTTGCTTCAGCAGGGGCCCCAGCAGCTCACCGAAGCCGAGCTGTTAGGGATTCTCATTGGAAAAGGAACAAAGAAGAAGACCGCGATCGATCTGGCGAGGGAACTCCTGGATCAATACGAGTCCCTTGAAAATCTCTTCAGTCGTTCTCCTTCTGAATTGATGAAGGTTAAGGGGATTGGGTCTGCCAAAGCGGCGACACTTTCGGCGGCCTTCCAGTTGGTCAGGCGGATTCAGTCACAAAAAAGCAAAGATCGGACTTCTTTCAAGCGAGCCAAGGATGTGGCCGATTATTATCTCCCGTTGATGAAGGACCTGAGGAAGGAAGTATTTAAGATCCTTCTTCTCAACCGAGCCAATCGGCTGATCAAAGAGGCAACGATCTCGGAAGGAACACTCGATGCGAGCATTGTTCATCCAAGGGATGTCTTTCGGGAAGCCCTCCTGGAATCAGCAGCAGGGGTTATCCTCCTTCACAATCATCCGAGTGGCAATCCCGCTCCGAGCGAAGACGATATCCGGATCACCAAGCAGTTGGCGGAAGCAGGCAAGGTGATGGGGATCAAGGTTTATGATCATATCATCTTGGGGGGAGAGACGTACCGCAGCCTGGCAGATGAAGGAATAATTTAAAATCAGTTCGGAGTCATTAGTTCGGAGTTCGGAGCATTTCATTTTTAATCTTTCACTCCGAACTCAAAACTCCGAACTCCGAACTTGTTATGAAAGTTCTGGTTACCGATGGTCACTTTCGAAAGACACTTGCTGTGGTTCGGTCCCTTGGTCAGAAGGGGGTCCATGTCACCGTCGGGGAGAGGACTTTTCTCAACACCTCATTTTTTTCAAAGTATTGCTCAAGGCATCTCATCTATCCTTCTGTAAGGCGATATCCGGACCAATTCATCGAATTTCTGCTTGGCGAGATAAAAAGAAATCCGATAGATTGCCTCTTTCCGATGGAAGAAGAGACTCTTCTGCTTGTCGCGAAATATCAATCTGAAATTTCAAAACATACCTACCTTCTCATCCCTGATCTTGCAAAAATTGAGTTTGTTCGCGATAAGGGAAATCTGATTCAGTTTGCGGAGTCTCACGGGATTCCTGTGCCAAGAACGTATAGATTTTCCTCCGGAGAATTTCCCCAAGAGGAAGGAAGTGATGGGTATGTGATTAAACCGAGAATTAGCTCCGGGTCTTTCGGAATTGTTTATGTTAAGAAAAAAGAGGATCTGGAATCGTCTTATCAAAACGTCCATCAACGTTATCCCTTTCCATTGATTCAGGACTATATTCCTGATGGAGGGGGGACATATGGCTTTTCAGCCCTTTTCGATGAGTCATCGAATGTCAGGGCGGCTTTTGTCCATAAGAAATTGAGAATGTATCCTGTTCAGGGAGGTCCGAGCACCCTGCGCGAAGGGGTGGAGCACTCTCACATCATGGAACTGGGACTCTCGCTTCTCAAGGCATTGAACTGGGTAGGCATTGCAATGGTGGAATTTAAGGTGGACCCAAGAGATGGAATTCCCAAATTAATGGAGATCAACCCCCGCTTCTGGGGTTCCTTGCATTTGGCGATCTACTCTGGAGTCGATTTTCCCTACCTTATCCTGAAAATGGCAAAGGGGGAGAAGTTCGATCCTGTTCTCCAGTATCCGGTTGGTAGGCGCTCACGTTGGCTTCTTTTCGGAGACGTTCTCCATTTTATTGGCAATCCCAGACGATTTAGGCTACAACCTTCCTTTTTTAGATTCTTCGATCCAGAAACTTGTGATGACATGATTTCAAAAGATGATCCGCTTCCCGTACTGGGAGCAATGACTACCTTCTTCACTTTTCTTTACGATCCAGAAATGAAACGATTTCTGGAAAGACGATAAAAATGGAAATTAGGGACACCTTCCTATTTACTTTTTTCGTTAAAAAACTGAGGTATAGATATATTGTCAGAGATGTTGGATAAATAGGGAAGTGTCCTAATTTCCATCATGGAAAGTTTAAAAGCGATCTGTATTCTCATTCCTGCGTATAATGCCGCGGAGACGATCGGCTCTGTTCTGGAGAAGGTGCGGTCTCTTGGGTTGGATAACATCGTAGTGAATGATGGTTCGATTGACCATACTGAGGAGATCGCCAAAACCTATGGAGCACATCTCTTGAAACATTCCCGTAATTTTGGGAAAGGAGCTGCTCTTCGAACAGGCTTTCAATATATTCTCCAGAAAGATTATCAAATCGTCATCACCCTTGATGCCGATGGTCAGCATGATCCTTCAGTGATTCCCTTTCTCCTTGATGTTTTTCAGAGCGTTCAACCCGACCTCCTCATCGCCTCGCGGGCAAGCGAATTTCACAGGATGACCTGGTTGAGACGATTCTGGAATCGTCTGGGAGTCAAGGCTGTTGCCCGGCTCTGCCATGCGGATATCACGGATAGTCAATCGGGATTTCGGCTGATTCGCACGGAAATCTTAAAAGAAATTTCACTCACGACCACTGGATTCGAGATGGAGTTAGAGCTCCTGATCAAGTCTTGCAAAAAGGGGTTCGGTGTGTTATCCATTCCTATAAATGTTCCGAGGGTGGATGGTACGAGCTCCAGCCATTTCAGACCCGTAACTGATACCTGGCTTGTCTGTAAACTCTTTCTTCGAAGTCTGTTGTGGTGAAAAATGGATCTTTATCAAAAGGCGAAATTTTATTCTATTTCAAAATTTACAACGACTGCCCTTTCTCTTCTGGCCAGCGCCTCCAAGGAAAATCTGGTCCGCCTTACCTATCTGGCCGAGAAGATTCCCCAGAAAGAGGCCTATCGTGAAAAGATCCGGTGGATCCGGACTCTTTTTCAGACCGATCATCCAGCCCTGACCATTGCGAGAAGGCTCCTCAGCCAAACCCACCCTCTCCACCGAAAGAGGATCATCACCAACTTCATCATCAACCAGCTTCTCGTGGGCACCAACCGCAGGAAGGCATTTGAAGAGGCGAGAGGGTTTAAGCCGCCCAATGCGATGCTGATGAGTCCCACGATGCGATGCAACCTGAACTGCTTTGGCTGTTACTCGGGCTCTTATTCGACCCAGGAAGAACTTCCTTTTGAGGTGGTTGACCGCCTCGTTGAGGAATGCAAGGAGATGGGGGTCTACCTGGTGATCATCACCGGCGGGGAACCCTTTTTGAGAAAGGATCTTTTTGAGATCTTTGAGAAACACTCCGACACCCTTTTTCAGGTGTACACGAACGGCACCTTAATCGATGAGAAGATGGTTGAGCGATTCGTAGCCCTGGGCAATGTCGTTCCAGCTATTAGCCTCGAGGGCCTCAGAGAGCAGACGGATTTACGGAGGGGAAAAGGGCACTTTGACAGAGTGGTTCACGTGATGGACCTGCTTAAGAAAGCAGGCATCTTCTTTGCCATTTCCACCACACAGACTAAACTCAATTCGGAGACCATTGGAAGTGATGACTTTGTCGATTTTCTTGTGGAGAAGGGCTGTATCTTCCTTTGGAACTTTCATTATATCCCGATTGGTCGCGATGCGGACCTCAGCTTGATGGCCAGCCCTGAACAGAGGGCATGGATACGGGATCGTTTTGTTCATTTCAGGGCGACCAAGCCTCTCCTCATGGTGGACTTCTGGAACGACGGATGTCTTACCGAAGGATGTATTGCCGGAGGCAGAAAATACTTCCATGTCAATGCCCGTGGCGACCTGGAGCCCTGCGTCTTTTGTCATTTTGCCTATGACAACATCAAAGAAAAGCCTTTGGTGGAAGCCCTTAATTCTCCTCTCTTCAAGGAGATGCGTTCCAGGCAGCCATTTTCTGAAAATCTGTTCATCAACTGTCCCCTGATCGACCATCCTGAACATGGCAAAGAGTTTGCCTTAAAATTTGCCAGATACTTTACCCATGAGGGGGCAGACGGGTTTTTTACGGAATTGGCTCCGGCCATTGATGCTTACTCAAAAACTTACCGGAAGATGGCAGAGGAAGCTTGGAAAGAGAAGACCGAAAGTCGTAGTGAGAGTGAGCAGGCGGACTCAAAAGAGAAAAAGGCTGCAGGTTCACCCCGTTGTTGAATGGGTATTCATCCTGTCTGGACTTTTCATCAATTAAAAAGTTTTAAAACTTCAAGAGCCGAGATTTGATTCAACTACGGGGTAGACATGGATGAAGGTTACCTTTCCTCACCTGGGCACCATGCACATCTTCTGCAAGGCGATTGCAGAGACCTCCGGAATCCCCTATATCGTTCCACCTGAAACCAGTCGAAAAACACTCACCCTTGGCGTTCAACACTCCAACGAATGTATCTGTCTGCCCTTTAAAATCATCCTTGGAAATTTCATCGAAGCCCTGAAGATGGGAGCCGATACGATTGTGATGGTTGGGAGCGGTCCTCCCTGCAGGCTGGGACTCTATGACCTCGTTCAGAAGGTGATCCTTGAAGATATGGGGTTGCACTTTCGGTGGCTGACGATCCCGCCCCGGTTGACCTGGCAGACGCTCTGGAAGAATTATGAAGAGACCAAAGAACTAAAAAAGGAGTTGAGCTGGAAGAACATCCTTCTCTTCCCTTATGCACTGCGCATGGGATGGCAGAAGATGATGGCCTGCGAGGCACTGGAAAAAATGGCGATGCATGTCAGGCCGAGAGAGGTTCAGCAGGGGGAGACACAGAAGCGATTAAAGAAGGCCCTTTCCGGGGTGGATGAGGCTAGGACCCTGCGAACGCTCAACGATGCATTGCAGAGGGGGAAGGCCTTGCTTCAGGAGACAGAACAGGATTTTTCCCGGAGCCCTCTTAAGATTGCCATCGTGGGAGAGCTCTACACAGTGATGGATCCCAATATCAACCGGGGAGTGGAACAGAAATTGGGTGAGCTGGGAGCTGAAGTGACACGTACCTCCTGGTTTTCCACCCACATCCTGAGGAGTCTGAGAAAGAATAAGGGAGATCTGGCCTCCGAGAGGGTCCGTTTCTTCGAGGCATCCAAAGCCTATCTCGGTTATGATGTGGGTGCGGAATGCAACCTCTCCGTTGGAGAAGCCATTGTCCGATCAAAGGAAGGATATGATGGAGTGGTCCATCTCATGCCCTTTGCCTGTATGCCAGAGACCACTGCCTCTGGAATTTTAACCCGCGTGGGAAAGGATTGGGATATTCCCATCCTCACCCTTATTCTTGATGAGCAGGAGATCGAAGGCCGTATTCAGACCCTGCTCGAAGCCTTCGTCGAGATGTTACAATGGAAGAGAAAGGCCGCATAGGCATTCCCAGAGCCTTGATGTTTTACCGGTACTTCCCCCTCTGGAAAGTTTTTTTCGAAGAGTTAGGATGGAGGGTCATCGTTTCCGACGGGATGGGGAAGAGAGGGAAGCTCATCTATTTTGAAGATAGCTGTCTTCCCATGAAACTCCTCATCACCCATTCGATGGATTTGAAAGAGAAAGTGGATTTCCTCTTTGTTCCGAGGATCGTCAGCCTCCACCGGCATTTCATCATGTGCCCGAAGTTCAGGGGGGCTCCGGATATCGTTCGCCTTGCCACAGAAGGAACTGTTTCCATCCTCGATGAGACGATCGATCATCGGACAAAAAAAGATTCGATGCTCCGATCTTTCTTAAAGACCGGCAGACAATTAGGCGCTGACGAAAAGGAAGGAAAGAGGGCCTTCCAAAAAGCAGAGCAATTTCTTTACCATTTCCAAAAGGGATGGGAGGATAGGATCAATAGGCTTCCTTTGAATCAACTTTTTCAGATCGATGTCCCCGTTCCAGAAGAAAAGAAAGAAAGACCGTTGCGTGTGGCTTTTGTTGGACACCCCTACAATCTTTTCGATACGGATGTGAACAAGGATATCCTTTCTTCTGCCAGAAGTCTGGGGATGAGGATCGTTACACCGGAAGGTCTTTCCGAGAACGAGATAAGCGCGCAGGTTTCGGATCTGTCAAAGGAGATTTACTGGTCCTCGGGAAGAGAGATCGTGGGATCTCTTTTCCATTTCCTCTCGGGAGGGGTTGATGGAGTGGTCTTTCTCACATCCTTCAAGTGCGGTATCGATGCCCTCCTTCAGGAGTTTATCAAGAGGAGGCTGAAGGTAAGGGGAGGGGCTTCAATTCCTTTTCTCGTCCTCACCCTCGATGAGCATTCCGGAAGGGAAGGGCTGACGACCCGGTTGGAAGCGTTTAAGGATGTAATGGAAGAGAGAAAGTCCAATAGTCGCATCGTCACATAGTCTTATAGTCCGTAAAAGGATTTAAGACTATAAGACTACACGACTACAGGACTACGTGACGATTATGGCTAATTATCTTGGTATTGATGTTGGATCCATTACGACGAAGATGGTCGTGATCAATGAGGGAGATGAGGTTTTAGCCAAAGTTTATCTCCGGAACAACGGTCGTCCTCTCGAAGCAATCCAGCAAGGTTTGGAGACGATCTCCTCTCGAATAAACAGGGAGAAATCCATTGATGGAGTGGCAACCACAGGCAGCGCCAGGCATCTGGCCGCATACCTTGTGGGGGCGGATCTAGTCAAGAATGAAATCACTGCCCATTCCATCGCTGTCATCGATCTCTATCCCGATGCGAAGACCATCTTCGAAATTGGAGGACAGGACTCGAAAGTCATTGTTTTGAGGGCAGGAGTCGTTGTCGATTTTGCCATGAATACGGTCTGCGCCGCGGGCACAGGCTCTTTCTTGGATCAACAGGCTGCAAGGCTCGGCCTTTCGATTGAAGAGTTTGGAATACTTGCCCTAAAAGCCAAACATCCTGTTCGGGTGGCAGGCCGTTGCACGGTCTTCGCAGAAACGGATATGATCCATAAACAGCAGATCGGCCATTCTGTTGAAGACATCATCGGAGGGCTTTGTGATTCCTTAGTTAAAAATTATCTTAACAATGTCTGCCGTGGCAAAGAACTCCTATCTCCGATCGTTTTTCAAGGAGGAGTGGCAGCCAACCAGGGCATCAGGAAAGCTCTTGAGAAGGAACTGGAGACGGATCTTATCATCCCGGAACATTTCGGCCTGATGGGTGCTCTGGGTGCGGCAAAGCTTGCGAAGCGAGCCAAACCTGATCGAACGCAATTCAAAGGATTTGAACTGTCCCGGAAATCGTGTTCAACAAGGGGATTTGAATGCGATGAATGCGGAAATCAATGCGAAGTCGTCCAGCTTCTCGTTGATCAGCAAGTCGTCGCCTGCTGGGGCGATCTCTGTGAAAAATACCGAAAGTCTTCTGACCCGATGAGTCATCGGAGCTAAAATGGAGGAGCGCTACGTCCGAACCCTCAACCGATTCATCTATCTCTTCCTCTTTCAATTCTGTTCCACGCTCATCCCCCGTTTGCTTCAGAAGTTTTTCAGTGTAGTCATAGGAGATTTTTTCTATCTTCTGATGCCAGAGACGAGAGGATCTGTCCGGAGAAATATCGAAGGGGTGAGCCATGGAAGATGGTCGAAAAAAAAGATCGGTGTCTTCACGCGGAAGACATTCCAAAATTACGGCCAGTATCTTCTGGACTATATGGTGATGCACCGCATTGGTCCTTCCAACAAATGGAAATGGGTTGAAGAGGAGGTAGGAGGGCATCATATGATCGAGGGCCTCCAGAGAGGAAAGGGGGTCATCTGCATCACGCCCCATCTCGGAAATTGGGAGATGGGAGGATTGCTCTTCTCTTTTAAGGGGGGAAAACTCAATGTGCTCACCCTTGATGAAAGAGATCGGGATACGAAGTCATTTCGGGAGGAGATGAGGAGAAAAAAGGGGATCAGAAATATCTATATTGACCCGAAGGATGATTCTCCGATGGCGGTGATCGATGCCGTCAGGGCATTGCGGGAGAATGAGATCGTGGCAATGCTGGGAGATCGTGTCGAAACACAGAAAACGATGGACTTTGATTTTTTTGGAAGAGAGACTCCGTTTCCCATCGGAGTAGCTGTTCTTTCCATGGCGACTGGTGCGCCAGTGCTTCCGGTCTTTGTGGTACTGGAGAAGAGCCGGAAATATCGGGGTATCATCGAGACTCCAATCTATTTTGCTGCTGCTTCAAGGGAAAACCGGGAGGCGGTCATTCGAAAAGGGATGGGAGAATTGATTAAAAAATTTGAGGCGTATATCGAAAAATACCCGGATCAATGGTATAATTTTTATTCTTATTGGAAAGGATGACAAAAAAGTTTCTTTTTTTGCAGTTATGAGTTCGGAGTTCAGAGTTCGGAGACATAATTTCTAATACTCCGAACTACGAACTCACCACTCCGAACTATCGTTGAAAGAGGAGAAACATGGCTGAAGTGAACAATGAATTGATCGAGAAGCTTAAACAACTGATCATTACAAGATTGAAACTTGCAGATCTGACGCCTGACATGATTGAGACCGATGCTCCACTTTTTGGCGAGGGTCTCGGACTGGACTCCATCGATGCTCTTGAACTGGTCCTGGGCCTGGAGAAGGAGTTCGGAGTAGTTATTCCGGATGCAGAGGTTGGGAGAAAAGTTTTTCAATCCGTCAGGACGATGGCCCAGTATGTCCTGGATCAAAAAGAGGGTTTCTAAAAAAATCGAGAAGCCCTCGATTAGAGGTCATTGATATGGGTTTTAATGACCTCCAAAAGAGACAGCCTAATGGGAAGAACGGCTTTCTGTTTCCCCGGTCAACTTCAAGAAAAGCCAACATTAAAAGAAGATCATCCCCTGAGGAGCGACCCCCATTTTAAAGAATATGTGGAAAGAGCTTCTCATCAGACGACCTTTGATCTCCTTAACTTTTCGTGTAGAGGAGAAGAGGCGGGGTTCAATCTAAAACTCCAGATTGCAACCTATCTTCTCTCGATGATCCACTTCTACCGGCTGCGAGCAGAAGGATGGGTTCCGGATATCATCGCGGAACACAGCATGGGAATCTACGCTGCACTGGCCGCTTCTGAAGCGATCACCTTTGAGGAAGGGTTGTGGATCACGGAATCCGTCGGAAGGATTCTTGAGAGGGAAGGGGCTTCCTCCGGAGGAGCCATGGCAAGTATAGTGGGGCTTCCACTCGGAGAGGTCAAAAAGATCAGGCAGGAACTGAACGGATTTCATCTATCCATCGCCAATTATAACGGCTCGATGCATTTCGTTCTGTCAGGAGAAGAGAAAGGCGTAGAGAAAGCTTTGGATCTTGCTCTTTCAAGAAAGGCGCTCTCTGCTACTCGGCTCACCTTCAACATTGGGCTTCATTCTCCCAGCCTTTCCGTTTTAAACGGGGAGATTCTGTCTCTTTTAAAAGAGATAGAGGTTCGCTCACTAAAATGTCCTGTACTCAATCACTGGACCATCAGACCATTGAGGCAGGAGGAGATTAAGGACTTTCTCTCCCAGGAGATCGGGCAGCCTGTCTATTGGGACCAATGCGTGGAGAAGTTGATCCAGGAAGGGGTTGATCAATTTATTGAAGTGGGGCATGGGACCACGCTGACGAAATTGATCCGATGGATCAATCGAGAGGTGGAGGCTTTCTCGGCCGGAGATCGGGCTAAGGATTAGGGATGCCATGAAATATCACGAAACAACGATTCAGGTTCGATTCTATGAAGTCGATGCCTACAGCGTGGTCTGGCATGGACACTATGTGGGCTGGTTTGAGGTGGGCCGGAATGAATTGACCGAAAGGTTTGGCATGAGTCCCCTTCAACTCAAGGAAAGGAACCTATTGGCGCCTGTGGTGGAATTGAATTGTGAATATAAATTTCCGGCCACCTTTGGAGAATCACTTCTCATTCAGACGACAATGGAAAGAACAGAGGTAGCAAAACTGATCTTTCGTTACAGAATCCTCTCGCAAAAAAACGGCAAGGTATTGGCCACAGGTTCCACCACCCATGTCCTGACCGATTTTAATGGGACTCTCCTCTACCGCGTTCCACCCGATGTCCTTGAGAAAATTGAGGAGATGCGAAAGTACTTGGAGATATAATGTAGAGTTATGAATTAAGAGTTTAAAGTTGCATTAAGAATCGAAACTCTAAATTCTAAACTCTACACTCTACACTCTACACTCTACACTCTACACTCAAAATCCTATGAAGGTTCTTCTCATTGATCCCCCACATAAACTCTTTCCGGGTCTCCGAATGTGGACCCCCTCTTTTGGCCTTCTCCAGTTAGCCGCCTATCTTGAAAGAGAAGGCATAGAAGTTCAGGTTGTTGATGCCACCGCGCTTACAAATTCCTGGGAAGATCTTGCTTCCTTAGTTACTTTATCGAAGGCAGAGGTGATTGGGATCACCTGCTCGGCCACCTGCCTCTCTCCTGAAGCGATTCAGACGATTCAACTCTGCCGGCAGCTCTCGCCGCATTCCACCATCGTCGCTGGAGGAAGCCATTTCACTTTGATGTCTGAACAAATTCTCCAGGAGATAAAAGAGCTGGATTACATCGTTTTAGGCGAAGGGGAGCTCTCTTTTACGGAATTTCTAAAAAACTTTTCGGCTGGAGGAGATGGCAGGGGAGTGAAAGGGATTGCCTACCTGGAAAATGGGAAGGTCATCCGTAACGGAAGGCAACCGATTATTCCTAACCTGGATTCCCTTCCTCTACCTGCTTACCATCTCATCGATATGGAAAAAGAGGCTTATTACTGGCACGGGATGGGGAGAAGGGCCTTTGGCATCTCCACCAGTCGTGGCTGTGGCGATCACTGTACTTACTGCTCCGAATCAAGGTTCTGGGACGGGATCTGGAGGGGAAGAAGCGGAAAGGCAGTGGTTGAAGAGATAACTCATCTTCATCGTCGATACGGGAAGAGCCTCTTCGTCTTCAATGAGAATACGTTCAATTGGAGTCGAAAAAGGGTTGAGGAGTTTCTGGATGAACTTGGGAAAACAGGGCTTCGCATCCACTTCTGGTTTCAGTCCCGGCTCAAGGATATCCTGCGGGATGAGGATCTCATGCCGGAGATGAAACGCCTTGGCCTCTATGAGGTGATGTTAGGGATAGAAAGCATCCATCCGGACGTGCTCGACCGGTATGAGAAACAGCAGTCGCGCGAGATGGCACAGAAGGCGATCGATATCCTGAAAAAGAATGACATCATGGTCATGGCCAATGTCATGTTTGGTGACTGGAATGATTCTGAAGAAACCCTAAAGGAAGTGTTTCAGTTTGTCAAAACACAGAGCGATTTTCTTATTCTTACGATGACCACCCCTCTGCCTGGAACGCGATATTTTGAGGAAGCGGAACGATTGGGAAGGATACGGGAAAAGGATTTTGGAAAGTATGACTTCATGCATCCCATTATGGATACGAAGTTCTTATCGGCAGGAGAAGTCCAACATCTTCATCAGGCTTATCTTAAGAAGTACTATACCCAACCGAGGATCCTGCTGGGTGGTTTTTTTAACCCGAATCCCTTTAAACGAATGGCGTACCGGCTCATCCTCCGGTATGTCTGGGAGAATGCAACCCAGAGGCCCTGGAGGCAACCGAATCTTGCCCCCCTCCCCCCCCCTCTCCTCCAGGGGCTGGTCTTTAGCCACACTTGACACAGGGGGCAAAGGTCAGGGGCCAGATTGCATAGGATGAGGATAGTGTTGTTGAGTAAGAATAGCATACATCTCCGTTGCCGCATACAGTTTCACCAGGCCA
>VGRY01000067.1 GCA_016875195.1 Deltaproteobacteria bacterium | reverse complement strand
ATAGGCCATTGGGATGCCTCCTCTGTTGGGCTGCATTGTATCATATCGATATGGAGACAGGTAGAGTTTTTTCATTCGTTATGCTAAAAATTCTTACCCCTCACCCTCCCCATTGTGACACAGCCTCTCAAGGGAGAGGGGATATATTTTAGGAGTTTAAGGATTGAAAGAATTAGCAGCTTTCGAAGTCATCGAACCTGGAATTCTGACGACCATTCAAGATGGGGGTCGGTTTGGCTTCAGTCGGTTCGGAGTCCCACCCTCAGGAGCCCTTGACCCTTTCTCCTACAGGGTGGCCAACCTTCTGGTAAACAATCAGAGGAATGAAGCCTGTCTGGAAACGACTCTCATGGGACTCAAATTGAGAGCCCTTGGAGAGTTCATCGTCACCATTACAGGCGGAGACCTCACCCCTACTTTGAACGGCGAGCCTCTTGAGATGTGGAAAGCCCATCTTCTCATTGAGGGTGATGTCATCGCCTTCAAAAAGGTCCGTTCGGGATGCCGTGCCTATCTTTCGACATATGGAGGATTCGTTGTCCCTGAGGTGATGGGAAGCAGGTCTACATATCTCTCTGGAAAGTTTGGTGGCCTGGAGGGAAGACCTCTGAAAAAGGGGGATATCCTATACAGGTCTGATGCGTCTTCTCTGCTCAACAGAATAGGGCGCCGATTCCAGGAAGAGTGGATCCCTCTTTTCGAAAAGGAGACAACACTCAGAGTGATCCCCGGTCCCCAGGATGACCACTTCACTCAAGTAGGATTCCATACCTTCTGCTCTTCAGCCTACGAGGTATCCCCTCAATGTGATCGGATGGGGGTTCGACTCAATGGTCCCAAGATCGAGAGAAGGTCTGATGTGGAGGAATCGATCATTTCTGAGGGTTTTCTCCCGGGTGCGATTCAGGTTCCTGGCGATGGAAAGCCAATCATCATTCTTGCCGAACTGGTTACTGGCGGTTACACAAAGATTGCGACCATCATTTCAACAGACTTAACTAAAGTCGCCCAATTGAAGCCAGGAGACTTTGTTTGGTTCAAACCTGTTTCTATTGAAGAGGCGTACTCTCTTCTCAGGGAACAGGAAAAGCGGATCGACGATTTTAAAAGCCCCCACTGACAATTTCAAAAATAGTCAGAAAGGAAACAGATCATGTCATCTACTATGCCCATCTATCAAATCTATGCGGTCAAATATGCAGGACCTTTTATCCGTCCCATGGCCAAGGTCATCTGGAATACAGACTGGGAGAAAGAGATCCACATTAATTATTATCTCTGGGTTGTGAAAGGGAACGGGGAGATCGTGGTCATAGATGGTGGCATGACTCCTCTTCTTGCTCAGAATATGAAGCTCGAAGGATATGTCAGTCCTGTGGAAGTACTGAAGAGGATTGGGATCGAAGTCTCTCAGATAAAAAGGTTGATCATCACCCACATGAATTTCGATCACATCAATGGAGTTGAGCTTTTTCCAAACGCCACCTTCTATGTTCAGGAGAAAGAATTCAATTTCTGGGTCAAAGATCCGATAGCTAAAAAACCTCCGTTCCTCATGATGGCCGATCCTGTTGGCAATGAACATCTTGCCAAACTCGAAGGGACAAAGAGATTGATCCTTCTCGATGGAGATCAAGAGATCCTTCCTGGCATGGAGGTCCTCCTTGCGCCAGGTCATACTCCCGGACTTCAGGTCGTGGCAGTCCATACCGCTAAGGGGAAAGCGATTATAGGCTCGGATTGTGCCCACATCTTTGCCAATTATGAAAAAGAAATCCCGAGTTGTTTCATCAACGATATGGTCGCCTGGATGAGGACCTATGAGAAAATAAAATCGAAAGTTTCATCGTTAGACCTCCTCTTCCCAGGCCATGATATGAAGATGTGGACTGATTATCCAAAAGTCGCAGAGGATATCACTTTACTGGCTTAAAATTTTTGGTAGGAATGTCAGGCTCCCAGAGGTACCCGTGTTTTCCAAAATAGGTCCTTCTTTCCCAAAGAAGGCTAATCTTGATATAGTGGGGACAGGGGAGTTATCGATTAGCAAGATCTGATCATCTTCTGGATGAATAAGGATTATTTACCCGCCTACGCAGAATGCCCCGTCCGGAAGGACGGGAAGCTTTACTTTTGGCGAGATTCTAAATCTTTTTCCAATGCGGTTTCTAACTCATTCATCAAATCATTAATATCATCTTCTCTATCCTTTTCAATCTTCAGTTCTTTTAAAGTTTCTGAGTCGCCAATCATCTTCTGCAATCTTAAAGAAAACTCTTCTACAGAAAATGGTTTTTTAATAAATTCCCGGGCTCCAACAGAAATCGCCGTCGCGGCAGAATACTCCTCATCAAAACCTGTCATCACCATCACTGGAAGTCCGGGGTATTGACTGGAAATCTCCCGGGTCAGCATAATTCCATCCATTTCGGGCATCTTGATGTCTGTGATCACAGCATCGAATTTATTTTCTTTAATTTTATTCAGAGCATCAACTCCGTTCACTGCTGTTATATAAGCAAGCTTCAGATTGGACAGAATAGTGGAGATCAATTTCCTTATTAATTCTTCATCATCCACTACAAGGATGGTATAAGTTGTGGAGGTCATCGTTCGGTCAACCTATGTTTTCCCAGTTAGAAAGCCCCCCCGTGCGAAGTTCAGCTTCTATCGGGGTTGAGCCTTCCGGTTAGAAGGGCGAAGCTCTTCTAACCGAGTTTACTCATGTATTTTGGTTTAATAAAAGGAGATTTAATCAATACATATATCATTAATATATGATAGTAAAATTTGCAATGTAATTGAGTTAAGCTAAAAATTGGCACCATTTAAAAGTCTTTTTATAGTAAGGCTGGATTATTTTACAGATTCTTGTGATTTTAGAATTTAATCGGTGGGGGCTGGAGTGTTTTCCGGGATCTCGAATTCCCAGAGATGGGCATGTGAATTAAAGTAGATCTTTCGGCCGAACAGGGCCATGCCCGAAGTGATTGGAACAGGAGGGTTGCTTAAAAGAACTATTCGATCATCTTTGGGATCGATAAAAAAGATTACCTCTTTGGCCAGTCCATAGAGTTTCCCACCCGGGCCCATTTGAAGGGAGATTTCTCTCGGTTCTTTAAATCCCAGGTCCATGACCTTTCTTGTCACTCTTTTGTCCACATCGAAGACAAAGACTTTCTCATTATCAGTCACTCCGTAGAGAATTCCCTCAGTACTAACGGCAAGGGAAAGAATCGTTTTCGCTTCTAACACAGGGACCATTTCGAAGATTTTCTTTTCCTCTTTTGGATCCCACAGGGTCAGCTTTGCCTCTTTTTCAATGGCCCGTGTCCCGCCTCCGCCCCTGACCGAACTGCCTGCAGCAATGAGATCAAATTTTTCGACATAGGCTAATGAGGCGATGCTCTGATCCTTAACGATATGGCGATAGACCCTCCTCTCGTTTTTCTTAGGATCGTAGACGCTGATCGCACCACCATGAAGGCCATAATCAGGATAACTTCCGATATAGATCTTATTGTGGGGTCTGGCGACCACCATAGCTCTCGGACGGTCCTGGCTTTCGCCCAGAGGGCCGAGATCCCTTGGATTGGCGTTTTCTCCATCCCCAAATTTTATTGGTCTCTTTGGATCATAGACCGAAATCCGTGCCCCCGGATAAGAACAGAGATAAAGCTTGTCCTCATAGGACCCCATTGAATAAATCTGCCCGCCAGCGTGTGTGGCCTTACCCAGGTTGGTTAGAGATTGATCTTGAGGATCATAGACGAAAAGCCTCAGGGGAAGCATACTGCTTCCATAGATCCGTCCATACGGACCCGAATCCACAACAAAGATAAAAGCTCCGGAAGCCTCATGTCGAAGTGGAATCTCTTTCTCTTCTTTTGTGGCAGGGTTCTGGATTTTGAGAAGAAGAGAATCGACCAGATGAAACTGGCGTCCATCTGGAAGGCCTCTCTTGGGAAATGGAATCTCTGACTCCATCACCTCGATGAGATTCTTGCCCTCTTCAATGCGAGCCCATTTGCCCGATGGAAGCTTTGCGTAGATCTTTCCATTCTCTCCCCTGGTCAGGCTGAGCCACCCGGCTCTTCTCTCTTCAAGAGGGATGAGAGATGTTTTGGTCTCTTTTGCCGGGTCGAAGACAACGATGTCTGTCTTCTCAAACCGGATCGCGCAATAGATCAGCCCATCGCCGCCCGCCGTTGGATAGCAATAGAACTGCTTTTCATCCATCCGACCAAAATTTTTCGTCTCGCCAGTCTTTGGATCATAAGAGAAGAGTTTGGCAGAGGGAAAAGTCCCACCCCATATCTTTCCATCCGGGGCGGTCGTTAACGAGCAGATAAACGTTTCGCTTTCTCCTCCGGGTCGTCCTAAATCATCCCACTTCTCTGTCTTCGGATCGAAACGGAGCAGGTGAGCGTTATAATAGGTTCCAAGATAGATCCGGTTCTCCTGATCGATGGTAAACCCCCAGGAACCCATCTCATTGGGAAGAGGGCTGTTATATTGACGGACTTCGCCGGTATCGGGATCGACAGCTAAAAGGGAGACCGACTCCTTATACCGGCCAAGGACGACATAGATCGTGTCTATCTTGCCGGTTTTTCCAGGACCGGCATAGCTCCCCCACGGGACTCCTTCCTTTACCGGTACACCGAGATCGCGAAAGGCAAAAGAAGATTCAGGCTGGAAACTTAGCGAGATGAAAAAGAGAGTAGTGAAGATATATCTTTGGAAGGAACGATTCATTAGAAATAACTCCCCCTTCACCCCCTCTTAACATAAGAGGGGGGTATTCCTCCCCTTAAAATAAGGGGAGGTAGAGGAGGGGTTATGGGTTGTGGTCTCGGTACTTTCAACGTATGGACTATCTTGATACTTGTAATAATCATCGCTTTCTATTCTATGCGGCTGGTTCTGTCTCCTGAACATTTGGAGTTTCAGGGGAAGCATGATTTGCCTCTGATGTGATCGTGGGGGTGGCGGGCTTGGGTTTTCTCTGTCTTGGCCGCCATCGAGATCTCTGTGTCTTTCGTTCTTTTACAACTTTTTTCTCTTGTAGTTCCTCAGGCTCGCCTCTTCTCTCCTCTTTTCCAAAACCGACGACCACATAGGTTCCACTTCGGGCATCGGTCTTCAGATGAATGATCCCTGCCTTCTGAGCATCTTCCAGGAGGTCGCTGAAGGTTCGGTAGCCGTGATAGGATTCGTTGAAGGAGGGCTTCTTTCGTTTCATCGTCTCTTTGACCATAGACGACCACAGAATCTCCTTATTCTCACGAACCAGGGCTACGACGGAATCGACCAGGAGCTGAAAAGCCTCTCTCTTCTTCTCGGGTAGGTCCTGCTCAATCTTGGGAGGAGTTCCAATGGGCCGCTCCAGATCTTCGTAGTAGATGAATTCATCGCAGTTACCGATCAGAAGATTGGAACTTGATTCTTTCATCCCGAGGCCGATGGCTCGCTTTCCGTTCTCTTTCAATTTCGAGACCAGGGGGGAAAAATCGCTATCGCCAGAGACAATGACAAAGGTGTCGATATGTTCCTTCGAATAACAGAGGTCAATAGCATCCACACAGAGGCGAATATCGGCGGAGTTCTTTCCGGTCATCACCCGCTTCGGAATCTCGATCAATTCAATGGCCGCTTCGTGAAGGGGTTTTTTATACTCCGCATAATCGGCCCAATCGGCATAGGCTTTCTTGACGATGATCTTCCCCTTCTCGACTAGTCGCTCAAGAACCTTCTGAATATCGAATCGTTTATCCTTCTTTCCCTTGAATCCGAGGGCAAGATTTTCAAAATCGATAAAAACCGCCAACGTATGCTCTGCTTCAGCCATGTTTTCTCCTTTTCTTAAAATCCATACTACAACCAAAAGATGAATTTGTAAACAACAGAAAAATCTTTAACTAAGGTTCTGGAAAATGTAGTCTTTTTCATTTAGTCCCTTCTTAATCTCCAGGATGTGGTCGGGACCGCGGGTTTCGAGGATCAGGATCACTTTTGAGAATCCGATGGGAATATCCATTGCTGCACGCTCGTGGACAATGTGGAGGATGTTGGCATGATGTTGGGCGACAAGACCAGTCAACTTAGTGAGAGATCCAGGCACATCTCTTAAGAGCACTTCAAAGCGAGCCATCCTTCCGGTCCGGGTGAGCCCTTTCTCAATGATCCGGTCGAGGAGGTGGACATCGATGTTGCCTCCGCTGATGACGAGAACGATTTTTTTGGGCTTGACCCTGATTCCCTTCGATAGCAGCGCCGCAAGCGGTGTTGCCCCTGCGCCTTCCGCTACCAACCGTTTTCTTTCCATCAGTATGAGAATGGCAGAGGCGATCTCCTCTTCATTGACGGTGACGATATGATCTACATTCTGTTGCAGGATGGGAAAGGTGATCTCTCCGATTCTTCCCACGGCAATCCCATCGGCAAGCGTCGGTTTGACCTTTACCTCCACGATCCTCTTTCTCTCGAGAGAGCGGAAGGCGGCTGGCGCGTGGCTGGACTGAACTCCGATGATCTGAACTTTAGGTTTTTTCTTTTTTACAATGGCGGCGATTCCCGAGATCAATCCTCCGCCGCCAACGGGAACGATGATCCCTTCCACTTCAGGAACATCCTTGAGGATCTCAAGGCCGATCGTTCCCTGTCCTGCGATGACCTCTTCATCGTCAAAGGGATGGATCAATATCTTTCCTGTCCCTTCCATCTCTCTTGCATGGGAAAGGGCTTCATCCGTATTCTGGCCGTGGAGGATGACCTCTCCACCATAGGCTCGAGTAGCCATCTGTTTGGCAAGGGGGGCGCCCTCGGGCATCACAATGGTTGAGTGAATTCCAAGGAGGGATGAGGCATAAGCAACTCCCTGAGCATGGTTTCCTGCAGATGCGGCAATTACCTCTCTCCCTTGCTTCGCTCTGCTTAACCAGGAGAGCTTATAATAGGCTCCTCTGATTTTGAAGGAACCTGTCTTCTGGAGGTTCTCCAGCTTGAGGAAGATTTCCTTTCCGGTCAGCTTTGAGAGTGCCTCAGAGTAGATGATCGGTGTCCGGAGAACGACCTTCTTGATCCGATCCCCTGCCTGCTCAATCTCTTTCCAGAGTTTCAATGGAGTGCTCTCCTTTTTTTAAGAGAGTGATTCTGGGCATTTTTGAGATGGGATTCTCATCGACCCATACCTTGCAACCATAGACCTCCTCAATATTCTCCCGGGTAATGACCTCGCGTGGAGGCCCTATCTTATAAATCTTTCCTCCCCGAAGCAGGATGAGCCGGTCGCAATATTCGGAGGCGATGTTCAGGTCATGGGAGGCCATGACGATCGTGAGTCCCCTTTCGCGGTTAAGGCTCAGGATGAGGTCAATAAAGTCCACCTGGTGATGGATGTCCAGGTTTGCCGTGGGTTCATCCAGAAGAATGACTTCAGGTTCTTGTGCCAATGCCCTCGCAATAAAAACCCTCTTTCGCTCACCGCCTGAGAGTTCATCAACAGACCGCTCGCTAATCGGAAGAATCTCCGTCCAATCCATTGCCTTCTTGGCAATCTCCAGATCCTTCGACCCTTCGAACATGAGATGGCCCAGATAGGGTGATCTCCCCATCAGAACCATTTCTACCACACGGAAGGGAAATAGGGAATAGGCTTCCTGGGGCACCACTGCTATTTTTCTCGCTATTTCTCCCTGTTTCATATCCTTTAACGGAGTGGAATTGACCAGGACTTCCCCTTTTTGAGGGGAGAGGAGGCGGCAAAGGGTTTTAAGAAGCGTGGACTTTCCGGAACCATTGGGTCCGATCACGCCGATGAATTCACCTTTTTCGATCCGAAAAGAGATATCCTGAAGGACCCAGTCCTGGCGATAACGGAAAGAGAGGGAACGAAGATCAATCAAAGCGTCTTCACCACCTTTCGTTTTCTCAGAAGATAGATGAAAAAGGGTCCTCCAAAAGCTGCCGTGATCACACCGACAGGAAGTTCCACTGGCGCCAGAATCGTTCTGGCTAATGTGTCAGAAGCAATGAGAAAGGATGCACCAACCAGGGCTGAAGCAGGAAGAAGAAGCCGGTGATCGGGCCCAAAGAGAAGTCGGACGGAATGGGGAATGATCAGGCCTACGAAACCGATCAGGCCACAGATAGAGACAGAGGCTGCTGTAATCAGAGAAGCTGAGAGATAAGAGACAATTTTTAGTCGCTCCACATTCACACCCAATTGCAGGGCATTCTCCTCGCCCGAAAGGATCAGGTTTAAATGGCGAGACCTCCAGTAGAGGATTAAAAAGCCCACCACAATGTAAGGAAATACGATACCGATGGAGCGAGGATTGGCAAAGCTGAAGTCTCCCATCAACCAGAAGATGATCGTATGGAGTTCCTCCTTCTGGGAGATGGAGAGAAAGAACATAATGATGGCAGAGAGAAATGACCCTGTGATGACTCCGGCCAGAAGGAGGATGTTGGGATGGATCCGCCCCTCCTGTTTTCCGAAATAGAAGACGAAAGAAATCGTCATCAATGCGCCTGCAAAGGAAGCAAGGGGAAGACCAAAGGAGAAAGCGCTCAACCCTATGAGGATAGCGATGATTGCTCCCACGGCTGAACCACTGGAGACTCCGAGGATATAGGGATCGGCCAGGGGATTTCTCAAAAGAGCCTGGAAGATGACGCCAGAAACAGAGAGCCCTGCGCCGACCAACCCAGCGAGCAGGGCCCTGGGAAAGCGGAGAGAGAGGATGATCGTCCGCTCCATCTCGGTTCCGGTCTCTGTCAAGCCCAGAAGTGGCTGGAGGAGGATAGAGATGGAATGTATGGGATCAACCCTCACACTTCCCACCATCACCGACAACAGAGTCACAAATATCAGGAGAAGAGCGAGGAGAAGGGTAACAGTAAGGACTTTTTTAAGGGTAAGGATTTTCATTTGAGTTCCATTGCAAATTGAAAAATTAGCAATTAGCATTTTTAAATTTCTTGGGATTATATTCCCCGCTGCTTGCGGCGAATTCGTCATACCCCGATTAAATCGGGGTATCCAGAAAACCCGCCTGGATTCCCCCGCATCAAGTGCGGGGCAGGCTAAATCAAGCACGGAATGACGGCAAAGAAGAGAAGGTGATACCCCGCTGCTTGCGACGGGGTAGTTCATTTTCTATTTTGCAATGCTAATTTTCAAATGCTAATTTTGCACTGGTTTCTTAAACCGCTCCGGATGAATAAACCTCGCCATCTCTTCCAGTCCATCGATGATTCTGGGTGAGGGGCGATCGATTAGATCCGAATCGATCAGGTGAATTCTGCCCTGTTTTACAGCAGGGATCGTCTTCCAGCGCTCCCATTCCCGTAATGCCCTCTCATAATCCCCACCAGGTTTCATGGAACTGATCAGGATCATCTCCGGCGATCTCTTTAAAATCTCTTCCATTCCCAATCGAGGATACATCTCGCGATCATTTCCTGCAACATTCTCCCCACCTGCCAGACGGATGAGATCGTCAGCGAAACTTCCTTTCCCAACCGTCACTATGGGTGATTCCCCGATCTGGAGGAAAACTTTCGGGCGGCGGAGACCTCTGGTTAGTTCAATGATTCTTCCTTTCCGCTTGTTCATCGACTCAATCATGAAGAGAGCTTCCTTTTCCTTTGCCACGACCTGACCGAGGTGACGAATACTCTGAAGGACATCATCGAATCTTTTCGGGAAAATCACAAAGGTCGGGAACCCCAGCCTTTCAAGGCGCTCCACCATCTCCTTTGTGTTTCCAGCTCCAGTGGCAATGATAAGGTCGGGTTTGAGGGAGATGATCCTTTCAAAATCGAGGCTGATATAGCTTCCGACCCTCGGCCTGCTTTTCACCTTTTCAGGGTAATTGCAATGGATGGAAATACCCACCACCTCTTCATCGAGGCCAAGGCTGAATAGGATTTCAGTGATGTTGGGAGCGAGGGAGACAACTCGCTTTGGAGGGAAAGTAAACTTCACTTCCCTTCCAACTTCATCTTTCAGGGTTAAGCTGCCGGCATAGGAAGCTGACATCCCAATGATAGATGTTAAAAGAAAAGTCATTGCGAGCGAAAGCGTGGCAATCTCTCTTAAGGGATTGCTTGGGGGGTTCGCCTCTCGCAATGACGTCTTCATTATGCCCTTTATCCTTGGAGACATAGGAATCTCATCGAAGTTGGAATGCAACGGGGATATTCACCCAAATGGGCACAGGGGTTTCACCCTTTTTGGCAGGGATAAATTTCCACTGTTTTACGGTTTTGATGGCAGAACGGTCCAGAACCTCATGTCCTGAAGAACGCCTCACCTCAATCTCCCCCACCTGCCCATTGGATAAGACTTCAACCCTGAGAAGAACCTCTCCTTCGTATCCCTTTTTTTTGGCCTCACGGGGATAGAGGGGTTTGGGGTTTTCGGCATAGCGGGGTTGAGCAAAGATGATATCACTCTCAGAGAGGGGCGGAGATCTCAAGGCCGTATGAGGCTTTTCAGAGGAACTTATTGACGGAACAGGATTTCCGAGCGATGCGACAACGATTCTTTCTTCCTGCTTAATTTCTATTTCCTTGTTTTCACTCTGTAGCGGAGATGGTTTGAGATCGCTCACAGAGATGACTTTGGGTTGGCTTTGAACGGGCGGGGTGGCAACAGACTCCTCTTGTTTCTTGGGAAGAGTTACCTCTACCCTCTCCGTCTGAACAACCTTCTTTTCATCATGGATTTTCACCGATTCGAGTGGTTCGGTCTTTAGCTCTACCTCTTCACTCCGAACCCTGAACTCCCCCGATTTTATCGGGGCAGGCGAACTCCGAACTGTAACCCTCTTTTCCACTTTTCTGGGAAGCTCCCGCTCCTCCTTGGCAAAAGGAAGAAAGGAGACCTCAATATCTAACCGTGGAAGCTGAATGATCTTCAAATCCGGCATGAGGATAGAAAGAAGGGAAAGGACAAAGAGGTGGAGTCCCAATGAGATAGATAAAAAGAGTTTTAAGTTCCAGGTTCCGTTCATCTTAAGAGTCTCAAAATAAAAAACCCGCTCTTCGGGAGAAAGAGCGGGTTTGATTGACGTCACCCTTCACAGCCTTCCACCGAAGACCTAATCGTGAAGCGCATTCAGGCAGGTTTTCTGGCTTACGGATCATCCTACTTGGCCTGAAGTCATCCGAGTACTTCAGGCATCCCTGTCCCTTCCCACCCTGCCCCTTCGACAAGCTCAGGGCTTCGGGTAGTGGTTATTGGCAGGTTTCGTCCCCGATCACAGCGGCGTGGCCGTCCCCGAATCTCACGGGGTTCCCTTTTAGGGCCTCAAGCCACCTGAACACATATTCAATTTTTTATTTTTAATACCACAAATAGGAAAGGAAAGCAAATTAGCTTTTTTAATTTTATGATCTTGACAAAGTGCCATAAAAATGTATACTTAATATGGAACTATTTATGTACATAAGAGGTAACCCTTATGAAATCGAAAGCCCATCTGGTTATTCCTATTGAGATCCTTAATGAGGTGGATAAAATTGCGGGTAAGAAAAAGAGGAGTCTTTTTATTGCTGAAGCGGCCCGAGAGAAACTAGAGAAAGAAAGGTTTTTGAAAACCCTTGAAGAGACTCATGGGGCATGGACTGACCAAAATCATCCTGAATTAAGAACCAACAAGGATATGGAGCGCTATATCAGGGAGAAAAGGCAATCTTACCGAAAAAGGGTGAAAGAGTTTTAATATGAGCAAATTCCTTTTAGACTCCGATGTGATCATCTGGCATCTTCGAGGTAGAAAGGAAATAACGGAGATGCTTAGAGATATCCAAAGATATGGACTACCAGGTTGCTCAGCCCTTACTGTCCTGGAAGTTCAGTTGGGGGTGAAGAAAGGGGAGGAGGAAGGGACTGAACGTTTCTTAAGATCTTTAAAAATTTTTGATGTTCATATCGAAATTGCAATGAAAGCGGCTCAAATCATACGGGAATATAAAGCAAAAGGGGTTACTTTAGATCTACCGGACGCGATCATTGCCGGCACTTGTCTTCTCTATGATCTGATTCTTGTCACCTACAATACAAAACACTATCCTGTAAAAGAAATTAAATTTCATCCCCTCCCATCAATGAGTCCATAGAGGAAATTCCCCCTTTGTTGATTTATATCGACAAAGGGTAGGGGGATACTTCCTGTGAGCGGATGGTCTGTGTGGTGTGGTGGAAGCGGGATGCCCTCAACCAGAAGTTTGACCACTTCCTGGAGTTTCTTTAGATCCTTACCGCGTTTCCGCATGCGTTTGACATCGCGGGAAAACTGCGTGGTCTGGGAGACTTTCTTCATTTCTCCCAATCCTTGAACATTGCCTCTAACGACTCGAATTCCTGGATGTCTTCGCCCCGGCGGCTCTTCTTCAAGGTGGAGGCTGTAAGTTTATTCGGAATAGCGACCGAGAAAGGGAAACCCCCACGAAGAGATATTTGTTTGTAGAAAATGCGGATAGCCTCCGTTGGAGTAACGCCAAGTTTCCGAAGGACGTCTTCTGCCTTTTGCTTTGTTTGCGGTTCAATCCGTGCATGGACGACTGAAGTTTTCATAATTTTTATGTATCACATCAAGCCCAATAATCATGACCCCATATGCCCGGTTCACGGTTGCCCTGTCCCGTGTCAAGGGCTGACCCCAGCCAGCTCTATAAACCATTTAAAGCTCTCTTTCGCTCAAAAAGGGCCAATTTCATGATATTTTTCCAGAAGAGATTGCTTTAAACAATATTATATGGAAACGAGATAATTTAGGAATGAATTATTTGTTTGGAATTAAATATAGTTCGCATTGACACTTTTCGACTGTAATATATACCACTTTGAAAAATTAGGGAAGAGAAAATTGCAACCCCACATAAATTGACAGGTTGGGGGAATTATAGTATTTTTAAGCACATAAAGAGAAATTCCTATTTTGATGTTGAAGAATGGGAATTTCTGATTACATTGATTAGGATCCGATTACACAGATTTAGGATGGTTATTGGTGAAAGAGTATCTTTCTCTTGTTTCAAAGCCGGTCAGGTATTTGGGCCGGGAGATCAATTCAATCAGAAAAGATCCCTCCAAAGTCAAGCTGAAGTTCTGCTTTGCCTTTCCGGATGTCTATGAAGTGGGGATGTCCCACCTCGGCATCCAAATCCTTTATCATATCCTTAACTCAAAGAACGGAGTGTCCTGCGAAAGGGTTTTTACTCCATGGATTGATATGGAGAAGGTTCTAAGGGAGAAAGGAATACCCCTTTCCTCTCTTGAATCGTCCACACCTCTGAATCAATTCGATATCCTTGGTTTCTCTTTACAATATGAGCTCAGCTTCACCAATGTCCTCAATATGCTCGATCTCTCCGGCATCCCTCTCTTTTCAAGAGACCGGGATGAGCGGTTTCCGCTGGTTATCGCCGGAGGGCCAACCGCCTTCAATCCTGAGCCTGTGGCTGATTTCTTCGATGCTATTGTCATTGGAGATGGAGAAGAAGTAGTCCTTGAGATCTGTGATCTGGCGATCCAATGGAAAGAATCGAACGGAAAAAAGGATGATCTCTTAAAATCGCTCTCTAAAATCAATGGCATCTATATTCCCAGTCTCCATCAGGGGAAAAAAATACGGAAACGACTCATCTCCGACCTCAACCGTGCCCCTTTTCCAACCTGCCCCATCGTTCCATTTATGAGGGTCGTTCATGACCGCCTCAGTGTGGAGGTCGCCCGGGGATGTAAACGGGGATGCCGTTTTTGTGAGGCGGGGTTCATCTATCGGCCTTATCGGGAGAGAGACCCGGAAGCGATTCAGGAGGCCATCAATGGAACATTGAAACAGACAGGCTACGAAGAGATCTCATTGCTCTCCCTTAGCGCAGGAGACTATTCTTCCATCAAACCCCTCCTTTCGAATCTGATGGACCGATTCGAGTCAAAACAGGTCGCAGTCTCATTTCCGTCATTGAGGATTGAAAGCATTGTTGGCCAGCTCGCGGGCGAAGTGAAACGGGTCCGGAAAACAGGATTCACCATTGCACCCGAGGCCGCAACAGAACGGCTACGAAAGGTGATCAATAAAGAGTTGGATGAAGCCATCCTCTTTCGTGGAGTAAGCGAACTTTTCTCCATGGGCTGGAAGAATCTCAAACTCTACTTTATGATGGGCCTTCCCACTGAGAGGGAGGAGGACTTGAGAGGTATCATCGACCTCTCCAGAAGGATCTCCTCTCTTGGAGAACGTCAGAAAATCCATCCTCAGATCAGCGTGAGCGTCTCCACCTTTGTGCCCAAGCCTCACACCCCTTTTCAATGGGAACCACAAATTTCTCTTGAAGTGATGAAAGGGAAACTCCAGTTTTTAAAGGAACATGTCAAGGGGAAAAAGATCCGTCTCAAATGGCAGGATCCTCACCTCAGTTTCCTCGAGGGTGTCTTCTCCATGGGAGATCGAAATTTATCGCGCTCACTGGTCGAGGCCCATCGGTTGGGATGTCGATTCGATGGCTGGAGTGATCAGTTTCGATATGATCTCTGGGAGAAAGCCTTTGAGAAGGCAGGGCTGGAGATGACCTTCTATACCCGGAAAAAGAATTTTGAAGAAACACTTCCCTGGTCTTTCATCGAAACAGGAGTCGGATCCGATTTCTTATGGAAGGAATATCAGAGAAGCCTCAAAGAGGAGATCACTCCTTCCTGCTCAGCCGGGGATTGTCATCGCTGCAGCCTCTGTGATGGGAAAGAGATCACTGTGAGGGAAGGGCGTCCTTTACCAAAAGATGCACCACAAAAAAAGGAGAGGAGCGAGATTCGAAAGAAAGGTCTCAGGATGAAATTTCGGTTAACCTTTGTCAAAAAAGGGGAGGTCAGGTTCATCAGTCACCTTGAACTGGCGCATCTCTTCTATCGGTCGGCAAAGAGGGCTGGCCTTTCTTTGCATCACTCCGAGGGATTTCATCCGATGCCGAAAATCATTTTTGAAAAGGCCCTTCCAGTGGGTGTGGAAAGCCTGCGAGAGATCGTTGATATCGAACTGGAAGGAAGGATCGCTTCAGATGAATTGATAGATAGGCTCAATCGGAGCCTTCCGGACGGAATTGAAATCATTGAGGCCAGGGAAGTCCTGCTTCCCTTTGCGTCTTCGTCTCCTCCTGATAGGTCCGTTTATCGAATCTACCTCGATCGTCTCCTCTCAAAAGAAGAAGCCCAATCGAGACTGAAAAAGGCTCTGGAGAAAGGAGAACTATTCATCCTGCAGGAGAGAAAGGAGAAGAAGAGGAGGATCGATCTTCTTCCCCTGATCGAGAGAGCGGAGGTAAGGGAGGAAACCGGAGAATCAGGGGACATTGCGGGCTTGGAGTTAGAGCTTGTCCTCCGGAGTCTTAGCGGAAAGACGGCAAAACCTCTTGAGGCACTAGAAGCCCTGCTAGGATTAAAGGGAGAAGCACTGGCTCAATGCAGGGTCATCAAGGTAGAATGAATTTCGAAATCCGAAGCACGGGCGAAGCGTCCAGCAGGACCAATTCGAAACAATTTCAAATGTTCAAACAAATGAATGTTTAAAATTGAATTTTGAAAATTCGGATTTGCGACTTAAAAGGAGCCACTTATGGCTAATGAACTTGTGATCAATGTGACGCCTCAGGAAACAAGGATTGCCCTTCTGGAAGATCGGGTCCTTGCAGAACTCCATATTGAGCGCACACGAGACCGTGGCATCATCGGAAATATTTATAAGGGGAAGGTTGTCAAGGTTTTGCCGGGTATGCAAGCCGCCTTCGTTGACATCGGGCTGGAGAAGGCCGCCTTCCTCTATGTCGCCGACGTTTATGGAGGGATGGAAGAATATGAGGAAATGGGTTTTTTGGGTATGGAGATGAGTAATTATCTGAATGCACCCTCACAGATCCAGGATCTTCTCTTTGAAGGCCAGGAGGTGTTGGTTCAGGTTTCGAAAGAGCCCCTTGGCACCAAAGGCACCCGAATTACCTCCCACATTACGCTACCGGGCCGACACCTTGTCTTCATGCCTACGGTGGATCACGTGGGTGTCTCTCGCAGGATCAAAGACGAGAAGGAACGAAAAAGATTGCGGGAGATTGCCCAGTCTGTCAAACCCCCTTCAGGTGGCATCATTGTCCGCACAGCGAGCGAAGGTTCGGAGCCCGATGAGATTCGAAATGATATGGATTTTCTTCTTCAGATCTGGGGCAACATCCAGAGGAAAAAGGAAAATGCCTCTGTCCCCTCTCTCATCCACGGCGATCTGACCTTGATCCTAAGAATGATCCGTGACCTTCTCTCCCCGCAAATCAACCGGATCATCATCGATTCGAAAGAAGAATATGAAAATATTGTCTCTTTCATCAATACCTATATGCCTAAACAAAAGTATGAAATTCTCCATTACGAGGAAAAAGAACCTATCTTCGATGCCTATAGTATTGAGATGGAGATCGATAAGATCCTGGGAAGGAAGGTCTGGCTCAAATCAGGAGGTTACATCATTATCGATATCAGCGAAGCCATGGTGGTCATTGATGTGAACACGGGTCGGTACGTGGGCAAAAGAAATCTTGCCGATACGATTCTGAAAACAAACCTTGAGGCCGCCAAAGAGATCGCTTACCAGTTGAGGGTCCGCAATATCGGGGGGATCATCATCATCGATTTCATCGATATGGAGAGAGAAGGAGATAAGGAGAAAGTCTATCAGGCCCTTGAGGAGGCCATTAAAAAAGACCGCCAAAAGACCAACATCTTTAAGATTTCCGAACTGGGGCTCGTGGAGATGACCCGGAAACGGACGCGGGAAAATATCTCAAGGGTTCTTGGAGAACCATGTCCCTATTGCGAAGGAGGAGGGCATATCAAATCGAAGATCACGGTCTGTTACGACATCTTCCGTGAAATTGAGCGGACCTCCTCTGAACTTGGAGGGCATAGCATCATGGTTGAAGCGCACCCGGAGGTGGCAGACTTGCTCTTTGAAGAGGAAAGGGCAAGGGTAGAAGAATTAGAGAAAAAGTTGAAAAAGAAGATTGTCATCAAGGCCAAATCTGGTTTCCACCAAGAACAATTCAATATTATCGAACTTTAGGACATGGGTATAAATATGAGCAAACTTTTTGAGACGAGCAGAATCAACAGCATGACCTTGTCGAATCAAAAGCCGTGAGAAGAAAAAGACCTAATCAAGTGACTTTTTATCAATAAAAACCTCTTCTGCTCTAGTTTGAAGTGCGAGCCTTCCTCTGGGGACATCCTCCCTACCGAAGATAAAAATATCGCTCAAATTGAAATGGTTTTTTAACCTGAGGATATTCCCATTCTTCTGGCCTTTCAGATTGGATAGGTCCTTTGGATTGCAGACGAAAACAGGATTCAATCCATTCGGATACTTCCGGAGCAACTCCTCTGCCATCTCATAAAAGATAGCCGAATCGACAAATTGATGCAATGAAGGATGAAAAGGTCCAGCCAAAAGATGTTCCTCTAACTCTTTGGTTGGCTGAAGACCGACGCGTGCAACAGGGATGGAGGCTTTCTCCAGCTTGAGAATACCTTTTTTAAGACATTCTACAGCTTCATCCATCATCATAGGACAATATTCTCCTGATTTCCAGAGTTGTTCAAGTGATGCGCCTTTGAGCACCAGCGTAGGGTGGATTCTCACAAAATCTGGCTTGAGACCAATGATCTGATCAAGGGACTGCAAAAATTTATCGCAGGTGTCACCTGGAAGCCCGATCATCAGGTGAACACCCACCTCAAAACCTCTGCGCTTTAATCGCGAGATAGCAGAGACTGAGTCTTCTGCAGTATGTCCCCTCTTCGACAGATGCAGGACTTCATCCACCATTGACTGGACTCCAACTTCAACGGTCTTAACCCCATATTCTCTCAACATAGCAAGCGTCTCTTCGCTCAGGGCATCGGGTCGAGTGGAGAGACGGATAGAATTAATTTTACCAGTAGCGATAAAAGGCTGGACCTCGTTCAGATAGGACATCTGAACCTCGCACCTCATTGCCGTAAAACTTCCTCCATAAAATGCAACTTGCCTCTTTCTTTCCTCTGCGTGAGAAGAGAAATGGTGAAGAGAGGCTTGAATAAATTCGTGGACTTTTTGGGGAGAAGGAACTTCTCTCACCATTGTCTTCTGATTACAGAAGAGACAACGCTCGCGGCAGCCCAGATGAGGAAGAAAAATAGGAATGATCCGTGGAGTCGTCATTCAATCAAAATATCGGGTGAAGCTTCCCAAGAGCGTCAATGCGAGACAAAGATATTAAACTCTAAACACAAAACTATAAACTCTAAATAAACTCAAATTTCCAAAGTCAAAAACTCAAAACTGTATATTCTCATTTTGAGTTTTATATTTTGGATTTATTTAGGATTTAGAGTTTAGTGTTTTGAATTTCAACCATATCGGACTCCTTGTTCTGAATTTCTAATTTGCCGAGGGCGTTTCGGGCGGCTTCCTGCTCGGCCTGCTTCTTGCTTTTTCCCCATCCTGTCCCCTTCACCTCTCCTCCGATCATTACCGAAGCCTGGAACTGTTTTTCGTGTTCGGGTCCTGACTCTTTCAGGACATGATATTGGGGAGTAAGTCCATTGGCTTTCTGTGAAAATTTCTGAAGCAGGCTCTTGTAATCATTAGAAAGGAGGGGAAAATTATCTGATCCAAGATAGGGGCTAACATGACTCTGGACGACCTTCAGGGCCTGATCAAATCCGGAATCCATATAAACAGCTCCGATAACGGCTTCATAAGCATTGGACAGAATCGAAGCTTTTTTTGCCCCGCCATCCAAGATCTCACTCTTCCCGAAAAGGAGATATTGATCCAATCGAAGTTGTTTGGCAAAAAAGGCGAGAGAGCTCCGTTTGACAAGATGGGCCCTCCACATCGAGAGTGTTCCTTCCTGGGCCTCTGGAAATTCCTTGAGAAGAAGGTGGCTGACGGCAAGGTTGAGAACCGCATCACCAAGATATTCCAGGACCTCATTGGAAACTTTGTTCGCAGTGTTGGTCTGATGGACGAAAGACTTATGGGTGAGTGCCCGATCCAGCCATACGGCCTCCTGAAATTGATAACCCACCCGTTCTTCCAGCTCCTTTAAAAGGGCCAGCCTCTCTTCATCCATAAAAACCCTCCGCCACTCTGCCAATCACTTCCCGATCATTCGATTCCAATACCACCACCCTCTTTTCCTGATTGGCCAGGTTTAAATCTTCAGAACCTGATAGAATAACAGGAATGTAATTTCTCGAAAGGCCTCTCCATCTCCCTGATCGTTTCTCTCTTCGATCCTCCACTAACACACTTAACTCTTGATGGAGAAACTTGTTATAGAAAGAGTGTCGTTTCTGCCTCCCCAGTTCTCTCATTGCCCCTGCCCTCTGCTTGACCTCCCTCCGGTTGACCTGCTGGTCCATCTGGGCCGCAACCGTCCCCTTCCTTTTTGAAAAGGGAAAAACATGAAGGTAAGAGATGGGCAGGGATTCGATTAATTGATAAGTGTTCTCAAATTGCTCTTCTGTCTCTCCAGGAAATCCAACGATCACATCCGCACCGATGGAGATCTCCGGAATCCTCTGATGCCATTCCTGAACGAGACCTTTGAGGAAGAGAGGGTTATAATTTCTGTTCATTCTTTTCAGGATATGCTCATCTCCGCTCTGGATGGGGATATGGAGGTGAGGGCATACTTTGTTTGACTGCGACAGGATGGAGATGAGACCGGGTGAAAAATCGAGAGGTTCAATCGAACTGAGTCGAATCCGACGTGGGGTATCTTCCCTCTCGATTTGTTGGAGCAATTTTTCAAGGGAGAACAGAGGCTGAAGATCCAAACCGTAGGAGCCGATGTGAATGCCAGTAAGCACGACCTCTTTAAAATCCTTCTCTTTTAATGCTCTTAGATGTTCAAGGATCCTTCCAGGAGGAAGGCTCCTCGAAGGCCCTCTCGCAAAGGGAACGATGCAATAGGAGCATCGTCCATCACATCCATCCTGAATCTTGAGAAAGGCCCGCGTGTGGCGACGAAACGTATGGACAGGGGTCTCTGAAAAGATCCTCTCTCTCTGGATGTCACTGACCTGGACAAGCGGAAGCTCACCTTTATCCATTAGTAGGAGCAGGTCAGGAATCTGGGTCTTTTCTCTATTTCCGAGAAGATATCGGACCCCCTTCATTTCTGAAAAAACCTCGGGGGTTACCTGAGAATAACATCCGGTCACAATGATGCATGAATCCGGATTCTTTCGAAGGGTTTTCCTAACCATCTGCCTCGAATCAAAATCAGCTCGATGAGTGACGGTGCAGGTATTGATGATGGTGATCTCCGCTCCGTTTCCGAAGGGAACGAGGCGATAACCCCTTTCCTCCAGATCAGCCATCAGGGCTTCTGATTCATACTGATTCACTTTACATCCGAGCGTAGCAATGGCAATGGTCTTCATTTTAAAATATCAAAGTCTGATCAGCCTGATCTTTCCCCAGACTCCCATCTTCTCTCCGATGATGATCAATATTCCCAAGACTCCTTCGATCTCCTGCCCCCTTTCCAATCCCCGCTCGATATCCTTCTTCTCCCGAACAACATTTCCGACTGCTGTGGCTGCTGCATCGGCAAGCGCTGTGGATTTTGAGAGGATACAAACCGCATCCGCTTTTCCAAAACTGAGGGAGGGACCAACCGTACCAGAAGAGGTGCAGATACCAATGGGGGAATCTTTGGGTTTGATCATGATCCCGACCTTCATGCTGAGCGGAGAAAGGCCTGCGTAGATTCCAACGGTTCGTTCCTTAGAGGTGACCAGGTAGATATCCCCCCCGTTTTCAACGATCACCTCGTCAGAAAATCGAAGCAGATCCTCTGAAACGGACTGGGCCATTGCTCCGGCTACTGCTGCCATCGGGCCAACTCTGGCGAGGCTGGACGTTCGAATCATTTCCTCTATAATTTCGGGTACATGAGGGGCTTCCTCAACAGGGATAAGGCTTTTTTCAAAAATAGGATTGATAGCGATATAGGTTTCAAGTTGGTTTCGGTATTTAATCACCGATTCCTTCGCCTCTTGTGAAAGATCTTTCTTTGCCCGAATAAGAAGATCAGTTTCTTTAACGATCACCTTGAATTGGACAAGATCGTCGGTTCTGACAATGTTGCGGTAGGTTCGCTCTTGATACATGATCCCGTTGACTAAAATCCTTCTGAATCGGCTTCTATTATATGATTCAATAATATCAGGTGTCAATTTTACTATATCCCTAAATAAATACCATCTTTCTTTCGTCTAAATAGACAAAAAGGTTCACAATTAGAGTAAATATGAATATGTTTATAGGGCTTGGTTTCCTGGTTATAAGGGGGAGAGATGGACCCCTTATGGATAGGAAAAGGTATGGATTCCAGGCCATTGGCGCTACGAATATTAACCGTCAGATTATGTAATACACAATAATAACAAGATGTTATAACTAAATTCGGCCTTCTATATAAAAGCTTTAGTGTTGAAAAAATGTATAAAATATCTTAATCTAATAAAAACCTTCGTGACAACTCCTCCCGATCAATTCCAGCCTGAAATTAAAATTAATTATAAATTATAAGTAACCCCTCAGTTACGGGGTATAGATTTTGGCAGAGGGAAAAGAGAGGCTATCTGAAGCGAGGGAATCTTGGCGATATCGTCGAGGAGGTTCTTAAAGATGGATTCGAGGGATTGACCGGCTCGGC
>VGRY01000066.1 GCA_016875195.1 Deltaproteobacteria bacterium | reverse complement strand
GTTAAATCGGACGACGTATCCTGTCAGAATCTTCCTCATGCTCGTAGAAAGAAGACGGTTCCCTGTTCGAACAAGCAGGTGAAAATGGTTCGGAATAAGAGCCCAGGCGTAGACTTTTAAGGCCTCAATTTCGCATTGGGCAGCCAGGCGATCCAGAAAGTCATTCCGGTCCTTATCCGTCCTGAAGATGTTGGTTCCCTCTATCCCCCGGGCCATCACATGATGCAACGTCCCAGAGGCATCGAGTCTCGCTTGTCTCGGCATAGGCCTCTACGCTACTGCTTCTCTCATTTAATGTTAAGTTGTATTTGAACCAACGTACCTATAAATCTTCATTGGGCCTTTAGCCCTGCATGGATCCGTTCATGTGGGGTTCGCCGCTTCGGGAATCGCGTGCTTCGAATCGTACTGAACGGGTGCTGCCTCCTGGTTTCTGTTCATCAAGCAGGCGAATCTCGATCTCTGTTGGCATGAAGATCGGCCGTTTGAATAACGCGTTTACCTCAATTGGAAAGGTAAAGGGCCGATCGGCCTCGATAACAGCAAGCACTCGGGCAAATGTCCACATGCCGTGGGCAATGGGTCGGCGGTACCCGAGGAGTCTCGCTGTCGCAGCATAAAGGTGGTGGGGGTTCCAGTCGCCTGAAGCGGCGGCGTAGCGCCGCCCGGTATTCTCAGGCACGTGAATCCGGATTGATTGGAACGGTTCCTCATTCTGGATCCATGGCATTGGCTTGGTCTTGGTGCGGCCGGTGCCACGTCCGGACCGGACCTGTTTATTTCGCGAAAGAACCGTAGTCGTCCCATTCCACACTTCGCTGCCAGCTGTATCCACACGAAGCGCAAAATCTATCTCGAATCCACGGATCGTCTCTCGGATCTCCGCAAGCCGGCAGGATAGATCGAGCGTCTCATCTGGATCGATCGGACGCAATAGCGTGATCCGCTGCTGCGTATGTATGAGGCCAAATGGACTAAATGGGAAAGCCTTCGAAAGTACTATCTCAGCCATCGGTCCAAGGAAGAGGCACTCTAGATAAGCGGGCGGTACCACGAATCCATTGTTCGGACTCCCACAGACTTCACGGAACTGTGCGAGTCGAGATGGATTGATTCGTACGCCAAACTGAGATGCCTCGATTGACTTAAGTGTCCGTTCGCATTCTGAAGTGAGCACACCCTGGTGGGGCCGGCCTGGCATCCGCAACAGCGATCGCAGGTAGATTGCTGCAGTCCCGGGACTCCGGTCAATGGTAATATACTTCGGCTCTCCTACCATCTCCACACGTCGCACCTGAGCACTGGATGCCGCTCTCCCCTTTGCGCCTGTGCCCCTTCCCATCATCTTCGACAGCAAACCGGGTGCAAGCCGGTTGATCCCCACGGCAATCTTTCCGTACGCAGAAAGGACGACCTCACGCCGTCGGTGATAAGATGCGTTCACAATCGCCTTTGCCGCTTTGTCAGCCTTCCATACCAACCGCCTGGGGCGCGGGTCTTTGCGGTCCTCACGCAAGCGACCATCATTGTCAACACGAAGGATCTCGCTTTCGACGTACGCCGGGTGTACTGTGGTGCAACTTACGCCACTGCCTCGAAGCTCTGCAGACAGGGTTTCGCCGATCATCCGGACAGCCGCCTTCGATGCCGCATAGACAGCCCCCTTCGGAAAGGGAACAAATCCCGCAACACTACCAAGCAGCACGACTCGTCCCTGCGTTTTTTGAAGTTCTGGCAATGCTGCGCGCACCGTGGCTACAAGGCCAAACACGTTGACGTCGAACTGCCGCTGCCAGTATTCGAGGTTGAGATCCTCAATCCGGCCCATCACCGAATAGCCCGCATTGGCGACTGCGACGTCGATTCTCCCCCATGTTTCAGCCACACAGAGAACGGCCGCTGCAATGGATGCTTCGTCCATAACGTCGCACGGAACCGCAAGCGCCCGCCCACCCATCGTTTCAATGGCGGCAACAGTTTCGCTAAGTTTCTCCATGCGGCGACCGGACACCGCTACCGACGCTCCCTCGCGCGCGAACTCCAAGGCGACAGCGCGACCTATGCCGCTTCCTCCTCCAGTAATCCAAACAACTCGATCCGTAAACCTCTGCATAGGGTCACTCCTAAATTGGGGATGACTTTTATTACACTGATTTTGACTTTGAAATTATATATCCTTGTGGTAAAAAGAAAAAGGTATATTTTTTATTTTGGAAAGGGGGTCTACCCATGAAGACAGAGATATTTGTTTATACTGGAACGGGTAATTCATTATGGATTGCGCACCAATTGGCTGTGGCATTAGAAGACACGGCTATCAAGTTTATGCCTTTCTTGTCGGGGGAATTCGAGGTGAATGCAGATCGGATAGGAATCATTTTTCCTGTCCACATCTGGGGATTACCCCGTCGGGTCATCCGGTTTATCAATCACCTTAAACCGAAACCAGAAACTTACTCCTTCGCTGTGGCCGTCAATGCCGGTCAGCCAGCGGCCACACTCCTGCAATTACAGAAATTAATGTCAGTTCAAAAGATGTCGCTCTCTTTAGGCTACTCCATCTCTCTGCCTTCCAACTATATCCCGTGGGGAGGTCCAGGGCCGGTTGATACTCAACAGCGGCTATTTAAAAATGCACAGGATAAAGTCAAATCCATTGCCCATGCAATATTAAGGGGTGAACATCAAAAGGTAGATAGAGGCCCTCTGTGGCAGAATATCCTATTCTCCTGGTTCTATAAGATGTCTTTCCGGCAAGTTCCTAAAATGGATAAGAAATTCTGGGTGGACGATAAATGCAATAGCTGCGAAATCTGCTTTAAAGTTTGCCCTGCCGAAAATATCGAGATGAAAAATGAAAAACCTTCATGGCTTCACCGATGCGAACAATGTCTTGCTTGTATCCAGTGGTGTCCGCAGGAAGCCATCCAATATGGCAAAAAAACGGTCAACTACCAGCGCTATCATCATCCCGAAGTCACCTTGAAGAATATGCTCGAGCAAACCAATTCCCTTAAAAAGTGAGGCTCTTCAGGCTTTTTTATGTGGGTGCTTTCCCCCTCTTGTATTCCCCCCTTAGCTTAAGGGGGGATGAAGGGGGGTTAGGAAGATCATTGAGGCCTTTCGAAATGATTTATCATGAAAGCAACGTTTAAAGGGGGTGGAGGGAAATCAAACGGGTGGAAAGAAGGCGGCCTATCACATCTCCGAGACAAGTAACCCCTCCCCACCTCCCAATCTAACGCCCCCATCCATCTTCCCCCTCTTAAATTAAGAGGGGGTGAGGGGGAGTTATAAGGGGAGGTTACCCACTCAATACCCGGATGATCCAAAAGTGAAAAGGACCACTGTCCCTGCTGTTCCTTTAAATCAGTAATGTTTTCGAAATTTATCCCACGACTCTATTGACCAATCTTTATGACAGTGTTATTTCTTATCTGCTTTAATCCATGATATCCCAAAATCCTTCAGTACACCCCGTTGGAAAGCTTTCAACTTTCTAACGAGAAAGATCGTACCCCGATAGAAGCCAAGCTTCTCACGGGGCAAACAGCGGGGCTTTCTAACGGGGTAAAAGAAGACAAATGGAATACCGAGACCGCTCCCCCTGTGGGCATCTGACGTTGTCGGATGTGGGAAAGGAAGTAACTCTTGCTGGATGGGTGGATGCCCTGAGAGACCATGGCGGCCTGCTCTTCATTCACCTCCGTGACCGGAGCGGTATTGTCCAAGTGGTCTTTACCCCTGAGCTTACCCCCCAGACCGTTTGTACAAAGGCAGGACTTCTCAAAAACGAATTCTGCGTTCTTGTAGCCGGACGGGTGGCGAAACGGGTGGAGGGCACTGAAAACCCCTCCATTGCAACAGGGCAGATTGAGGTCGTGGCCAAAGACCTTACCGTTTTGAGCAGGGCCGAAACCCTTCCTTTTCAAATATCGGAGAAGTCCATGGTGGATGGAGCCGCTCTGAAACGTGAGGAGGCTGTGGCTGAGGACCTGAGGCTTCAGTATCGCTATCTCGACCTTCGCCGGCCCAAGATGCAGGATCATCTCATCAAAAGACACCGCATCATCAAGGTTATCCGGGATTATCTCGACGCACAGGGGTTCATCGAGATTGAAACACCCATGCTGACCAAGAGCACACCCGAGGGTGCAAGGGATTACCTGGTCCCAAGCAGGCATTATCCCAAAAACTTCTATGCCCTTCCCCAGTCCCCACAACTGTTCAAACAGCTTCTCATGGTCGGCGGTATGGAAAGATATTTCCAGATCGCCAGGTGCTTCCGCGACGAAGACCTGCGTCCGAACAGACAACCGGAATTCACTCAGCTCGACCTTGAAGCCTCGTTCATTGATGAAGAATTTGTCTATACCCTTCTTGAGGAAGTCACAGTTCGAATGTTTCAGATCGGTGGAATTCAGCTTCCCCGTCCCTTTCCACGAATGACATGGACGGATGCTATGAACAGCACAGGTTCGGACAAGCCTGACATCAGGTTTGGCATGACCTTCAAGGATGTCACCGATATTTTCACTAAAACAAACTACTCCATTTTTAAACAGATCCTCAACCGTGGCGGATGTATTAAGGGAATCAATGTCAAAGGCCAATCTGAAAGGCTGAGTAAGAATATCCTTCAAAATGAGTATGCAAAGGAGATCGTACCCGGTTTTGGCGCCAAGGGAATGACCTGGATGAGAGTCGTAGATGGAGGGCTGGATTCCAATATTGTGCAGTTTTTCAGCGATTACGAACGTCAAGAGATGATCAAGCGTTTCGAGGCAACGGATGGAGATGTAATTCTCATGATCGCTGACCCTTCCTGGTCTCTCGTCTGTTCAGCATTAGGTCAGCTCCGGCTGCATGTGGCACAGCGCCTGGACCTGATTCCTGTAGACAGCTTTCAACCCTTATGGGTCACCCATTTCCCCCTCTTCGAAGCCACGGAGAATGGAGTCACTTCAAGCCATCACCCTTTTACGATGCCGGACCGGGCGGACTTTGATCCGGAAAATATAGATGCACTGCTCTCGCTTCACTCACGGGCCTATGACCTTGTGATGAATGGTGAAGAATTAGGCGGAGGAAGCATTCGCATCAATGACAGAGACATCCAGAATCGGATTTTCAAGGCATTAGGGCTTTCAGAAGACGAGATAGAGGCAAAATTCGGATTTTTCCTAAAAGCCCTCGAATACGGGGCTCCTCCCCATGGAGGAATTGCCCTGGGGATTGATCGCGTGGTCGCCATGATCCTTGGCACCTCCTCAATCAGGGAGGTGATTGCTTTTCCTAAAAACCGGAGCGCCTTTTGCCCTCTAACAGAGGCGCCTTCCCCTGTTTCCTTAGAGCAGCTTGCTGAGCTCGGCCTTCTCGAACTCGGCGGCTTATTGACTCTCCCTAACTCAAAGGAAGAGCAGGATTTGATTGATTCACTCTCCTGGGTATCCCGGATCAGTGTAAATATTGAAGAACGAGCCGTTATCAGTGCGGCAATCGAAGACGCTAAAACTTGCGCTGACTTGATCAGCAATCGCTATGCAGAAGATGAGCCCATGTTTTCGGTGGCCACTGCGGTTAACCGGACTCGCCCGGGAACTGAATCTCGGATCAACCCGCTTTCGGAAAAGGGCGAACTCCTCAAAAACGCACCTTCCACCAAAGGCGGATACTTTAAGGTGGCTAATATTCTCGAATAAGGAATTGAAATGGCCCCTGAAATCTTCACTTACAAAAACCCCTCTCCAAATTTGTTCGTCACCAATGGATTGCTTTCCGGGAAAAAAGTCCTCATCCAGCCTAACATGTCGGCACGCGGGTGGTTGTGTGATGCCGGTTCGAAAGCCCTCAAAGGTTTTGTTGCCCTTGAGGATGCAACCGTAATCATGCGCATAAAGAAAGAAGGGGCTAATCTGATGGGAAGTTCCCGAATGAGCGAGCTCAGTTTCGGATTGGCAGGAGATACGGCCACCCAAATCCTTTCCTCTGGAGAGGCCGATATTGCACTCATTACGGATACCATGGGCGAGGCCCGAATGGCTGCAGCCGACAGAGGAATGTTGGGATTCAAACCGAGCTACGGAATTGTGTCAAGGTTCGGCTTAATCGGCCTGGTTCCCTCGATGGAGTGTTATGGAATTGTTGGGAAAAGGTTGGAAGACATCATTGATACCCTGACCGTAATTTCCGGAAAAGATGAAACTGATCCTTCCATGCCCGACAAAGGATTCCCCGATTATACAGATGTCCGAAAACCCTTAAAGACGGCCTGCACTGCTGGTGTGGTGAAAGATTGTTTGGATATCCTCCAGGAAGCTGAACAGAAGACATTCGGAATAGAGCTCAAACGGCTCGAAGAGATGGGCTTGACCATCAAGGAAGTAAATTTCTCAGATTTTGATCTCTTCCGCGTGGTTCACAATATCATTGCTTCTGTGGAAGCGTCCTCCAGTGCAGACAAATACGATGGCGTCCGTTATGGCCATCGTTCCTCTTCTGGCAAAAACTGGAATGAGATGTATCTCAATTTCCGGGGAGAATCTTTCGGACCGCTGATAAAGCCCTTTCTCTTTCAGGGAGCCTATTTTCAGTTTGAGAATTACCCTGCATTCGAAAACGCCTGCCGGAACCGCCACCGTCTTGTCCAGGCCATGACTCATCTGCTCGGGCAAGTTGATCTTCTTGTTTTTCCTACAAGGCGGCTCGATCATGATGCCGAAAAGGCTAATACGATCAACCGAATCTATGACGCCTTTCTGTGGACGCTTCCTGCCAATGTAACAGGCCAGCCTTCACTCCATCTTCCATCCCGTGCTCTCCATTCAGAGGTGGATGTTGGAATCCAGTTGGTAGGGCCACGATTAGGGGATCCCTGGCTGTTATCAATAGGCCTGAAGCTTTTATCCACAACACAGGGAGGGCGTATCGCATGAAGTATGAACCGGTCATCGGTCTTGAAATACATGTTCAGCTCAACTCCGCAACCAAGATGTTCTGTGATTGCCCCAACCGGCCCGGCGATGAGCCGAACCGGAATACCTGCCCCATCTGCCTCTGGTTGCCGGGTGCGTTGCCGAAACTTAGCCGGGAGGCTCTCCAAAAAGCTACTCTTGCCTGCCTTGCCCTCAATTGTACGATTCAACAGGAGAGCGGTTTTGACCAGAAGGTTTACTACTATCCCGATCTGCCAAAGGGGTTTCAGCTTTCCCAACACCATAAACCATTAGCCAGAAATGGCTGGGTTGACATCGTTGGTGAAGATGGCCGAAGCAAGAGGCTCCGGATTCACCACATCCACATGGAAGAAGATGTGGCCAAACTCGTTCACGAGATGGAAGGCAAGACCCCTATCAGTCTCGTTGATTTCAATCGGGCCGGCACTCCTCTCATTGAGATCGTGAGTGAAGCCGACATGCGTAGTCCCGATGAAGCCATGGAGTACGTAAAGACCCTGAGGAACCAGTTGCGCTATACAGGAAGTGCCGAATGCAGTCTCGAGCTTGGAACGCTCCGGGTGGATGCAAACATTTCTTTACGTCCCTTGGGTACGGATGAGTTCAATACAAAGGTTGAAGTGAAGAACATGAATTCCATCCGCAACGTGGGAGATGCCATTGCCTACGAGATCACCCGCCAAACTCACTGCCTTGACAAGGGTGAGTCCATCGTCCTTCACACACGGCTCTGGGATCCTGAAAAGCGCATGACCTCTCCCATGAGGTCTAAATTTTCCGGACCTTGCATCCCGGACCCCTCAGTTTCCAGAATTGTCGTAAGCCAAGAGTGGCTCAAAGAGATACAGGGCAGGCTTCCAGAAATGCCAGCTCAAAAAACCGAGCGTTTCCTGAAAGTATATGGTCTTACCCCTGAAGAAGCCTCAAACATGAGTCTTGAACGGGACCTGTCAGATTTTTTTGAAGCAGTTGTGAAACAGGATATATCGCCCAGAAAGGTCGCTGGCTGGATAACAACCTATCTCATCCCCATCCTGAGAGACCGAAACCAGACGATGAGAGAAACCTTTCTTACGCCTGATCGCTTTTCACAGCTTCTCTCTATGTTAGATAAGGATATGATCAATGCTCAATCTGCTAAAGAGGTGCTCCTCCAACTCCTTTCAAGCGATGAAACCATTGAAGAGATCGTAAAAAAGGGCCAATTCCAACAGGTCTCCGACACCACTGAGCTCGAAACGGTGATTGATCGGATCATCTCCGAACATCCATCTGATGTTGAGGATTTTCGGAAGGGAAACACAAAGGTGATAGGATTTCTAATGGGGCTCGCCATGAAGGCATCCCAGGGCAAGGCCAACCCAAAACTTCTGAAAGAGATCCTCACGAAAAGACTTGATTCAATAGTTCCATAGTAAAACAGGACAAGATAACATCCCTTAACCCCGACAAACAAAAGGGCAACCCGATGGGTTGCCCTTTTAAATTGTACCCAAATACCCTCTTAAAATTATTTCAGCCTTCCTTCTACTGCCTCCCATTTGATATTTTTAAAGAAGGAAGCAATGTAATCTGCCCGTTTCAAACCGTAATCAATCATAAAAGCATGTTCAAAAACGTCCAAAATAAGAAGCGGATTGCATCCAGCCGGATGTCCCACATCATGCTCATTGATCCACTGATTGAACAATTTCCCATTGACAGGATCTTGATAGAGGATAGCCCATCCGATGCCCCGCATCGTGCCCACTCCTTTAAAATCGGCCTCCCAATTTTCATAACTTCCGAATTCTTCAGCCAGCTTCTTTCCCAGTTTCCCGTCTTTTTTGAGAGCCCCTTTGCCTCCTAAATTCTCAAAGTAAAGCTCGTGGAGCCGCATGCCATCAAATTCCCAGCCGAGCCTCCGTTTCAACTCCGCATATTCAGGGGTTCCAATCTTCCCACCCTTTGCCATCTCAGCAAGGGTGTCGAGGACTTTATTCGTATTGGTCACATACCCCTGATAAAGTGTGAAATGATTTTTCAGAAGGGTCTCGCTGAACCCTTCCATTCCAATGAGATTGTTATAATCCTTTGCAGTATAAGCCATTCCAGGTATCCTCCTTTCATTTTGTTATAGATTTATCATAACAAATAATTTCCCATTTTCAACAACTTTTTCGGAATGTCTTTTGACGCACTGCCATTTTCCGTGTCATCAAGGCTATGTCGTAATTCTCAAGGGTCGAGAACCCTGCCCAGAGTGAAACGTTCTCCCTTCGAGAGCCTCAGGATGAACGTTTTTTTCCGAACGTCTCGGTTTCGAATCGAAGCGATCTGTAACCGTTCCATCCGTTTTTTATCTTCCATCCTTGATAAAGAAGAGTTCCGTGTGTTAATTTTTTAAGTGATGAAATTACGAGTGGGAACCAACTGGGAGTTTGACCTTCTCGATGCCCTAAAGGGGACATCGGTGGATGCGCTCTTTGGCAAGCTTCCGTTTGATGTCATCGGAGGAGCCAGGCCTGGCTTTGTCCTGCCCCAGGTGGACAGAAACTTCATCGAGAGATACGTCCGTGCCTGCCACGAAAAGGGAATAGAGTTCAGTTACCTCCTCAATGCCCCATGCCTTGGAAACCTCCAGTATTCGAGAAAAGGCTATGGACAGATCATTGACTTGGTCGAATGGGTGGAACATTCTGGGGCAGATTCGGTTGTGGTCGGCGTTCCCTACCTGATCGATCTCATCAGGAAACGATTTCCCCGCCTGAAGATAAAGGCGTCCACCACCGCACGGGTCAATACCGTACGGAAGGCCCTCCAATATGAAGACATGGGCGTGGAAGAAATCATTATTGATGAACATATCAACCGCGAATTCAAAACCCTTGAAGCCATCCGAAAGGCTGTCAATTGCAATCTGGAGATTCTGGTCAACAACATCTGCCTCTGGCAATGTCCGTATAACTACGAGCACGTCAATCATGACGGCCATGCCTCAAGAGAAGGAGAAGAAGAGGCCAATTGTTATCTCCAGTATCCGGGATACCTCTGCCTTTACCGAAAACTGACAGAACCTGTGGAACTTCTTAAATCGCCCTGGATCCGGCCGGAAGATCTCCCTCATTATGAAGCCCTCGGCTACGACCGTTTTAAAATCACGGAACGATTCAAACGGACGCCTCTTCTCGTGGAGCATGTGAAGGCTTACGAAAACCGGCGTTTTGATGGAAATGTCTTGGACCTTTTTACCCTTCCGAGAAAAGGGGCCTTCACGCCGCTGCATCTCGAATATTTCATCAAACCCGAGCATGTGAACATCATGAAGATCTCCGAATTGGAGAAGGTCTTCGATCTTGAAGTCCGGCAGCTGATCCAGATGGACAACCGAAAGCTTGACGGATTCATTGAACACTTTAAGAAGATGGACTGCAACCAGACCTCCTGTTCACAATGCCTCTACTGTGAAAAGGTTTTCGAAGAGGTCGCCATTGTGGACAGGGAAGGCGTAGTAAAAGCTTCAAAGAAGGTGAAGGATTTCTCTGAAAGACTCCTAACCGGAGAAATATTCGAAGCTCCCCGTTCCCATCTCCTCTTCCGTATTCCCCTTGTGAAGCCTCTTTTGAAATATCTCATCCGGTTGCGTTTAAAAAGAGGACAACCCATCCGTCCACCGGGTCATTGAAGCCATGCGGTTCATTCTCATCGATCCCCCTCATAAGATCTGGACCATTCTTCGAGCCTGGGTGCCTTCGCCGGGATGCCTTCAGTTGTTGGCTTATCTGGAAAGGGAAGGGTTCGATATCGAATTTATGGATTGCACCCTGAATGAAAACCCATGGGGAGACCTGGAAGAGAAGATCCGAAGAGAAAAACCTAAGGTAGTTGGAATCTCCGTCATCTGCACGGCTTTCATCTATGATGGGATGAATGCCGCCAACCTGATTAAAACCATCAGCCCTGAAACGACTATCATCATGGGCGGAGAACATCCTTCTTTTACGGCTGAAGAAACCCTCCGGGACTGCCCGGCCATCGACTACATCTGCGTGGGCGAGGGAGAGGTAACGCTCACCGAATTTCTCAGGAACTTGGAAAAGAAAGAAGATCTTTCACAAGTTCGTGGCCTTGCCTTTCTCGATGAGACAGGGAATTTCATCTATACGGGCGATCGCTCCTTTATCGAAGACCTCGATACCCTGCCCCTTCCCGCCTACCATCTGGCCAACATGGAGCACCCCTATGTGGGCATTCCTTCGGAAGGGAAGAGAGGGCTGGTTGTCAACTTCTCACGGGGATGTACTTTTGACTGCTCCTTCTGCTCGGAGGCGGCCTTCTACAAAAGAAAGTGGCGGAAAAAAAGCCCGAAAAAAATTGCCGATGAGTTACAGCTCCTGAAAGAGAAGTTTCACCGCGACATCTTCTATGTAGGAGACAATACCTTCAATGTCACCCGTGACCAGGGAATTGGGTTCATCGAGGAGATGCTCAAGAGAAAAACGAACCAGAGATTCTGGCTTCAATCGAGAGCGGATCTGATTCTCCGGGATGAGGACCTGCTCGACGGATTCAGGGAAGCCGGAGTCTATCAATTTATGTTAGGGCTCGAATACCACAGGGACAATGTCCTCAAGGATATCAGCAAGCGCCACTCTGTCGAAGAAGCCGTGAAGGCCATGAAATTGATCAAAAAGCATGGACTGATGATCATGGCAACCTTACTCATCGGCCATTGGGAAGAGACTGAGGAAGACCGCGATGATTTCTTAAATTTCTTTGGAAAGTATGTGGACCACTTCGGTCTCAACATCATCACCCCTCTTCCTGGAACCCCTCTCTTTTACAAGATGAAGGAGATGGGGAGGATCAAGGACTGGGAGTACCGGAATTTTGACTATCTCCATGCGGTGATGCCAACCCGGGAGGTGGATGACCTTGAACAGTTAAACTTCATCTATAAGAACATCATGAGACGATACTACTGGAGGCCCCGTGAACTGATCAAGTTGTTTTCACGAAATCCGATTCTGAGGCACCACCACCGGTTCTACATCACCCAGGTGGCGTTCAATATCATGATGCACGAGATTTTCGGGAATCCGATGTGGGTGCAGCCTAACTATCAGGAGTATAGGGATTATCTGGTAGAAAGAGGTGAGGTGTTGCCACCAGAGTTAATGAGACTGGCTAAATAGTCTTTAATCTCTATCGAGAGGAAAAGTACCAATTTAGTGGTTTGAAAAAGACTTCATAAAATCCCTCCCGACCTCCCTTTGCCAAAGGGAGGAGAAATACTTCTCCGTTTTAAAAAGGGGGATAATAATTAGTCCTCCCCTTTGGCAAAGTCGTTGCGACTCGAAACCGAGGGGAGTTAGAGGGGATTTTGTCAAAATATTTTCACCCCATAGAGTTTATCATCCAAATAAACTCAGCTTTACAAGAGTCTGAAAGCGTCTCCAGCAGGTCTGTTTAATGTATCGCTAAGGAAATCGAACCATACCTTCTGGAGCGCGATTCTCCGCCGGGGGATGATGGTAACAGGGGCAAATCGGAGGGTGAAAGATTTCCCATCAGGATCTCTGAAAACCAGATTGAGGAGACTGGTATCGGTTCCATAATAATTGTCCCGTGTGAGAAAGATCTTCTCCATCCTTGAAAAGGGAATTCTTAAATCGACCCTCTCCCCTCCCTTCCCTTCCGGCACATCGAAGCAAACCGCCTCTCCTTCCACCCAGAGCCGACCCTTCCTTCTCGCCCCTTTGACAGGAAGCCCTCCGTAGTAATAAGCATTGCAAGGTCTGGGGAGCATGTTCTAAAATATAGCATCGATATCTTTCCTTATCAATAGACGAAATCTGTGGTAGGTGATATCCACTAACCTTTGCCATCGATCATTTCAACGGAATGAGAATGAAACCTTCTTTGGTTGTTGTTTCAAAAGGAAAAAGCCCCTACTCCACAACCCTAACTGCACTCCGAAGTTTTACGCTTCCGAATCTGAAGGGGAAGAATGTCCTGATCAAGCCCAATGCTGCCCGAATGGCATCTCCAGGAGATGGAGTCACCACACATCCTCTGGTGGTGGAGGCCACAATCGACCTACTGAGAGAGAGAGGAGCCAAGGAGATGGTGATCGGAGAAGGCTGTATTTTTGGTGTCGATGCCCAAGCAGCCTTTGAAAAGACAGGACTGAAAGGGGTATCGCAAAAGAAGGGTGTAAAGCTGATCGACCTGGACCAGTTCGAACCAGAGGAAAGGATCATTCCTGATGGAAAACTTCTGAAAAAGATTAAGGTCTCCTCTGCCCTGAACGACTTTGACTGGGTCATCTCCATTCCCGTGATGAAGACCCATATGCATACCCGGGTCTCTCTGAGCATCAAAAATATGAAAGGGCTGCTCTGGCGGAGAGAAAAGGCGAAGCTTCATCAACTCCGTTCTAATCAAAGAACCGACCCAGGATATAAAACACTCGATCTGGCCATCTCTGAGATGGCCACTGTTCTCAAGCCTGACCTGGCCATTATTGATGGCATGGTGGGAATGGAGGGAATGGGACCGGCCTACGGAAGATCAAAAGAGATGGGAATCATTATCGTCAGCGATCATGCCCTTTCTGCCGATGCAATCGCTGCGCGATTAATGGGGTTTAATCCGGAAATTATCCCTCACCTCAAGCTCTGCTCGGAGAGGGGAATGGGAGAAATCCAACCTCAGAAAATATGGATTAAACCGAAGGATTATCTCAAATGGGAAACCCCTTTCGAGCCTCCTCCCTCAACTCTTTCCATCTCCTATCCTGATGTCGTTCTCTATGATGAAGGATCGTGTAGCGGTTGTCTTTCAACGCTTCTCGTTTTTCTCCAGGAGTATCATCCGCAACTGAATCGCTATCATCTGGAGGATAAAAACATCCACATCGGGATCGGTAAACATTTAAAAACGTGTCCTGAAGGAATCATTTTGGTCGGAAACTGTACAGCGGGAATGAAGAAAAGAGGGATCTATGTGCAAGGATGTCCACCTGTATCCTCTCAGATCATGAAGATCCTCTCTCAAAAAAAGAGAGTCTTGTCTTCCAATCCATCTTGGGATATTTAAGAGATGATTAATACAAACGAAGTAAATATTGTTACAGTCATTGCGAGCCTGGAGGGCGTGGCAATCTCGGTTTTTATTGGGATTGCTTCGTCGCTCTGCTCCTCGCAATGACACACGACATATTTCGTTTGTAATAATTCAACAGGAGGTAACATTATGAAGAAGAACATCATTCTGTTTCTATTATTGGGTCTTCTCTTGGCGCCCTTTTCTTCCTGGGCAATGACAACGGTAAAGGTGGGCGCGCTTAGACTTTCCAGTACCGCTCCCATCTTCATCGGAATGGACAAGGGCTTTTTTGAGGCCGAAGGCATTAAGGTGGAGCCTGTCTGGTTTAAAGCGGCGGCACCCATTGCTGTAGCCATGGCCAGCGGAGATATTGATGTGGGCGCTACCGGACTGACTGCTGCCCTTTATAATTCCATTGCTCAGGGAATGAAGATCGCCGTCGTCGCAGACAAGGGGCGGGAGTGGCCCGGATATAAACTGACGGCCATCATCGTCAACCCGGAGCAATGGAAGGCTGGAGTCAGGGATTTGAAGGACCTGAAGGGAAAACGAATCGGGATCACCCAGATGGGTTCAACCTTTCACTACATTCTTGGAAACCTCCTTGAAAAAAAGGGGATGTCTCTGAATGATGTGAAGGTCGTTCCCCTCGGAAGCGTAGCCAGCATGAGGGATACGGTCATCACCAATCAGATCGAATCTGCCTTCCTCGTTCAGCCCCATATCACTGCTATGGAAAAAGATGGAAAGGCAAACGTTCTTCTCTGGGCAGGAGACCATCTCCCCTATCAAATCGCTGCAAACTTCTACGGAGAAAAATTCATGAAGAACCGATCCGCGGCCGTCGCCTTCATGAAGGGCTATATCCGGAGCTGTCGTTTCTATTACGATTTTGCCCTTGCCAAAAAGGAAGGCCCCCAATATCAGGAAGTCATCAACCTCATCGCAAAATATACGGAAGAAAAACCTGAGGCTGTTGTCCTCGCTCTCCCCTATATGGATCGAAATGGAGAGCTTTATGCTGAGAACATTCAAAAGCAGCTGGACTGGTACGAGCGCAACGGGATGGTCTCAAAAAAGATGGCCAGTTCTGAGTTGGTGGACCTCTCCTTCTGGAAAGAAGCCATGGGACTGTTAGGAAAATGATTCCATAAATCCGAAGCACGAAACCTTAGTAGGTTATCAGGATACCAGGAAATCAGGATGCAGGATACCAGGGTATCAGAATATCAGGAAAAACAGAAGATAAGGAATTTTCAAACCTGATACCCGGATAATCTGATATCCACCACCTGATAACCTGATCTCCTGATAAACGAATTTATTCATTTTATGAAGGTTCTCATTGATCACATCTCCAAAGTTTATATCGACCGCCGGGGAGAGTCCACCGAAGCTCTCCAGGATATTCATTTCGCCATTGAGGAGAATGAATTCGTCGTTGTGGTGGGTCCCAGCGGTTGCGGGAAATCGACCCTTCTCAACATCATCGCCGGACTTCTCAGTTCCACTTCCGGCCAGGTGATCTTTGAGGGTCCCCAAACCGACTCGAAACCCCATACCGCTGTCGTCTTTCAGGACTTTGCCCTCTTTCCATGGAGGACCGTTCTGAAGAACATTGTTTACGGTCTGGAGGAAAGGGGCGTGAAGTGGCAGGAGCAGTTAGAGATTGCAAAAAGATATATCGCCCTGGTTGGTCTTCAGGGATTCGAAAACAAATATCCCCATCAACTCTCAGGAGGCATGAAACAACGGGTCTCCATTGCCAGAGCTCTCGCTAACGATCCCCTGCTTCTCCTCATGGACGAACCTTTCTCCGCCCTCGATGCGCAAACACGGACCCTGATGCAATATGAGCTTTCGCGGATCTGGGAGGAGACCCACAAAAGTCTCCTCTACATCACCCATAATATCCAGGAGGCTGTCTTTTTAGGGGATCGTGTGGTCGTCCTTTCAAGAAGGCCGGGCAGAATTCTGGATATCATCAAAATCGACCTCCCCAGACCAAGAGGCGAGCATCTCACCCTCGAAAAGAGGTATCTGGAATATGTGGATGCCATCTGGGGTCACATCAAGAATCAAGCCAGAGAGGCGATGGAGGAGACTGGATGAGAAGAGAAGTGGATCAATCCATGAATGAAAAAGCCATTGTTCAGGATAAAACCTACTTCCTTCAGATGAAAGAACATCCCTGGCTGAGCGTTGCCTCTTTTATTGCCATTCTTCTGCTGTGGGAATGGGTGAGCAGAATGGCCTGGGTCCCTCCCCTCTTTCTCCCTGCTCCGAGTTCCATTCTCTCCGAGGGGTGGACCATGGTTAAAACAGGGATTATCTTCAAACACATCTTTTCAAGCCTCACTCGGATCCTCTGGGGATTTGTGATTGCCTGTAGTTTTGGGATTATGGTGGGAATCCTCATCGGGTTCTTCTCCATCCCTGAAGCCGTTGGAAATCCCATCATCGCAGCAACCTTTCCGATCCCTAAGATCGCTATCCTTCCTCTACTGATCCTCTGGCTTGGAATAGGAGAGATGTCTAAGGTAGCAGTCATCGCCCTGGGTGTCTTTTTCCCGATGGTGATCAATGTCTATACAGGGGTTAAGAATGTAGATCCTCTTTTGATCAAGGCCGCATTGAGTCTGGGATCGAATAGAACAAGGATCATCAGGAAGGTCATCCTTCCGAGTATTTTGCCCATGATTTTTGCAGGAATGAAACTGGGAATCGGGATCGCCCTACTTCTTGTCGTTGCTGCCGAGATGGTGGCTGCCGATGCTGGAATCGGGTTTATGATTCTGACCGCTGCCGACTTGATGCAGACAAAGAAACTGATGGTGGGGCTCATCATCCTCTCTTTGCTCGGGATCTTCTTTAACTGGCTGTTCCAGAAATTGGAACGGATCTTTATTCCATGGAAACAGTGAACACAAATCAAACCCATTCGTGTCATTCGCTGTGTCGGCACGACAGTCGTTCCGACTCATTCGTGCCATTCGTTTCTATTTTTTTAAATACCGAGGAGCCAAAATATGAAATTCATCATTAAGAGGTCAAGCTTGCAGGGTATGACCCAGATTCCCGGCAACAAGTCAGCCAGCGCACGCGCCATTGTCCTTGGCGGCCTGGCTGAGGGGGTGTCGAAAGTCACCAACCCTCTTCCTGGCGTCGATAGTTTTTCCATCGTCGGCATGATGCAGGCTTTGGGCGCCAAAATCGATATTTCCAACCCTCAGGAATGGGTATTCGAAGGTGTAGCTAATCAGCCCCGCGTGCCGGGTTGCGTTCTGGATGCTGGTAACTCCGGCACTGGGTATTACATCCTTACTGCCATTGCCTCGCTCGTTAATGGGTACTCAGTCATTACCGGCGACTACCAGATCTGCCGCCGCCCTGCCCAACCCCTTATCGATGGACTCAATGATTTGGGTGCAGAGGTCTTCTCCACCCGTAATGCAGGAGTAGCACCTCTCGTGATCAAAGGTCCTCTCAAGGGAGGCCGCACCAAACTTCCTGGCATCAACTCCCAGTGGTTGACTCCTCTGCTCATTGCTGGCGCTCTCAGCCAGGAAGGAATCACGGTCATTGAGGACAACCTCATGGAGTGGCCCTACATCGATATGACCATGGCCTGGATGAAGCTCGCAGGTGCTACTTGCAGTCATAAAAACTACGATGAATTCCATGTGGACGGCGGCCAGAAATACAGAGCTTTTACAACCCATGTGCCAGCGGACTGGGGGAGCTCTGGTTATCCCATGATTGCAACAGCCATCACCCACTCCAAAGTTACCTTTGTGGGTATGGATCCGGACGACTTTGCTGGCGAGCGTAGATACCCTTACATCCTTCAGGAAATGGGTTCGAAGGTCACCTTCAGTGATTCCGGTCGAACGGTGACTGTGGAGGGCGGAAACGATCTGCACGGCATTGAGATCGATTGCTCCGGTACCCCGGATGCCATTCCCATCCTCGCAGTGTTGGGCTGCAAGGCTAAAGGCAAAACCGTGCTTCGAAACATCGGCGCCAGCCGTCTGAAAGAAACCGACCGTACACGCTCCATCAAAGAGGAGCTAACCAAGATGGGAGGAAAATTTGAAGAAACACAGGACAGCTTAACTATCTACCACTCTGAACTCAAAGGAGCTGTCATGGACGGCCGGCACGACCACCGAATTGTCATGGCTACGGCTGTAGCTGCTCTGATGGCCCAAGGGACTACCACAATTGACCATGCGGAATTTGTGAAAGTCTCCTTCCCCAATTTCTACGAAGTCATGAAAGGATTGGGTGCCCAAATAGAATTGGTTGAATGATGAAAGAGATAGATAACCTACTCGGACAATTGAAAAAAAAGAGAAAGAAGATCGATCTCATTGACCAGAAACTCCTCTCTCTGCTCAACCAACGCCTCTCCATTGCACTGGAGATTGGAAAAATCAAGAAAGAGAGGAGAGAAAAAATCTACAACCCTAAGAGGGAAAACGAAATTTTAGAGAGGTTGAATTTAAAAAATCGAGGTCCCCTGAGGAAAGAGGATTTAAAGAAAATATTCAAAAAGATCATGATCGTCTGCCGCCAATCGCAAAATTAACATGAGGCAGGCGGGACCACTCAATTATTCTTTAAAGGCAGTCATGGGTTCGAGGAGGAGTTCGCCTTTTTCGAAGCGCTCGATGGAAAGAGAGGAGATGTCGATGCTGGTCGCCTTTCCATCGAGGATCAGCTCCGAGATCACCTTCCCTACTGCTGGGCTATGCTGAAATCCGTGGCCGCTAAAACCATTGGCTAAGATAAAACCTTGGATTCCAGGAACCTTCCCTAAAATGGCATGGTTGTCCGGAGATATTTCATAAAGTCCTGCCCATCCTCGGGCAATCCGTGCCTTTTCCATTGCGGGGACGCGATAGATCGCATTCTCCGAAGCCTCGACCATGGCCTCATAATCGGTATTTGTATTAAAACTCGGTTCTTTATCCAAGGGGCCGGAAAGAAGAAATCCGTCCACCTCCCTCCGGAAATACCACCCCCGGTGAAAATCGATCGTAAGCGGAATAGTTTGATCCGTCAGATGAAAAGGGGCCGTCACAAACACCTGTCTTCGCAAAGGTTTCACGGGTATTCTCAACCCGGCCATCTCTCCAATGAGAGAGGCGTAAGGTCCACCTGAGTTGACCACTACAGGGCTGGAGAACTCCTCTCGGCTCGTCCTGACGCCTGTTACTTTGCCATGTTCAACCCCTATTTCTTTTACCTCTGCCGCTTCATGAATCCTGACCCCTGTTCTTTTCGCTGCGCCGGCAAATCCCGAGAGGACTTCGCTTGGGCCTGCATATCCATCCCATGCACAGAAGGTCCCACCCAGGATATCATCCATTCTCAGATAGGTACACCGCTTCCTGATCTCGTCAGCATCCAGCCATTTCACAGGGATACCAAATCGCTTCTGAAGAATGACATTCCCTTTAAATGTCTCCACCTCCTGCTCGGTGGTCGCTAGGAAAAAGTACCCAATCTTCCTGAATTCGGGGTTAACACCAAATTCCTCCTCAAAATGGTCAAAAGTTTTTATCGATTCGAGAGAGAAACGAATATTGATCTCTGTTGAAAACTGTGTTCTTATCCCACCCACACATCGGCTGGTCGAGCCTTCGCCTAATTGTCCTTTCTCCAGAAGGATGATTTTGCCCGCCTTTCGTTGGCTTAGGTGATAGGCAATGCTCAAACCGATGACGCCGCCACCGATGATGATGATATCTGCAACCTGTTTCAATTTAAAACCTCACTTTAAACTCAAATGGATGTAATGGGTGAGTGTGAGAATATCAAATACAGGTATTTTCACAACCTCCCTCACTGATCTCCCAAACACAGCCATATTGGTGCACTCAAGAACAAGAGCGGAAATATCAGGATGCCTGGCAATCAGGCTGGAGGCCTCGGTAACCAACTCCTTTTCGATCCTTGGAAAATCCATATCAGGGCTATTTCTCACATAGACTCGGTGAAACTCACTCTCCGGTTTCATCCCATGGATGACCGAGGGGATTCCCTTTGCTCCAACCCCTTTCAAATGGTCCGCCGTCAGAGAATCCCTGTCAGCCGTGAGCACACCGATTCGACCTCGCTTGCCCATTAATTCATATGCCCAGGGAATCTGAACAAGGCTGGAGGAAAAAAGAGGCACACGTACAGCAGAAACCATCTCCTTCTGCCAGAGGGCAAGAAATCCGCAACTGGTGGTAATCGCCATGGCTCCTTTCTTCTCCAGGGTCTTTGCGGCTTCGATGAATGGGAGGAGAAGCGAAGAATCCCTTTCACTGACCACCCGGGATGGAAATGCCTCGCCAACCTTTTCATAAATTACCGGAAAAGGGAAGGTCGCGGGGTTTCCTATATCGCCCGGAAGCCTTGGAAAACGGGTATCCAACAGGATGATGCCGATCAAAAAAACCTCCCATCTGAAAATTTCTGCATCCCCCTCACCCTAGCCCTCTCCCACCTGGGGAGAGGGAAGGTTGAGGGAAAAACAGTTTTTAAACAATCGGATATTACATAACACAAAATGGTCTTCCTTAAAATGGCTACTATCCCCAATCGCGGGAGATATTTTCCCCTTTACTTTTTTTCTTTCATCCATTATAAGGTATCCAAATTTAAGGAAGGAGGGATATGAGATGAAAAAATTATTATTTTTAACGATTCTCGTGTCATTGATCCTGGTTACCTCGTTGGTCTATGCTCAGACCCTGACCTGGACAGCGGGTGGCGTTGGCGGAGGGTGGTATACCATTGCTGGAGGCATCTCCAACATCATCAATGAAAAATCTGGCGGAATCACGGTTAAGGTTATTCCGGGAGGCGGCACGGTTAATCCAAGACTGGTTGACAAGGGAGATTGCGAGTTGGGATGGGGACTTCCATTCTTGAATGTGGCAGCCTGGAACGGTGAAGATCCTTATGACAAGAAACACTCAAACCTTCGTGCCATCGCAGGTGGAATGAGTCTCAATTTCTTCCATTTCTATGTGGCAGCCGATTCCCCCATTAAAACCATGGATGAGGTTTTTAAACAGAAAAAAACCCTTCGCATGGCCATTTCCCCGGCCGGCACATCGGATGAATGGGTCTTTAGAAAAGTCCTTGCTGCCTATAAGACAGACTATAAAGAACTTGAAGCCGCAGGTTTTAAGTTCTTCAGGGGATCCTACGCCGAACAGGCAAGCCAGTTCAAAGATAAAAACGTGGACTCTGTCTTTACCTTTCTGGCTACTCCTGGAGCCGCTGTGACAGAGGCTTCCATCGGCCGTCCCCTGAGACTGATCCACTTCTCACCTGAGGCATTACAGAGCTTAAAACAGTATGGCATCGAATCAGGAAAGATCGTAGCAGGAACCTATCCCAAGGCTGCCAATGCCAATGAGGATGTGACCACAGCCATTGCCGGAAGTGTCATCCTGGTCAATAAGGATGTGGCTGACGATGCAGCTTATCGGATGGCCAAAGCGATCCATGAAAACCTTGACCAGTTTCGCAAGATTCATGGTTCCCTGGTCCCTTACCAACTGAAGGATGGTGTCACAGGGTTAGGGCTAATTCCACTTCATCCGGGGGCGGAGAAATACTTCAAGGAAAAAGGAGTTATTAAATAGAGGGGAAAGGAAGATGAAAGAGGAATGCCCGCCCTATCCTTTTAAGGATTCGTGCGGGCATTCTTATTCGTTTCATATTGACTACTTTAATTTGTAAAATCCCTCCTAACCTGGTTTATTCTTGTCAAGTACTTTTTCGGGAGGTATTTATTACAAGTTCTTAGGTATTGCACCTTGCCTAATCCTGGTAATTTGAGGGTCTCAACTGAGCCCTGACCTTGCTAATCGAGGCTAAG
>VGRY01000065.1 GCA_016875195.1 Deltaproteobacteria bacterium | reverse complement strand
GGCTTGCTCACCCATTCTCCGGATTTCATTGCCACAACAGGATTCCTTCTTGCCGAGAATGGCAAAATCAACTCCTGACTTTTGAAGAATCTTGATGAGAGCAACGGAGACACTTTGTACTCTCGGGTCATAAGAGGGAGCACAACCGACATAGAGCAGAGTTTCCGATGTTCCCTCACCGTAGATTTTCACTCCGAGATCTTTGGTCCAATCCGCTCTCCGGTCCCGGAATCGTCCCCATGGATTTCCCTGAAGCAACGTATTTTCAAGAGCATCTCTGATGGTGGAGGGGACTTCCCCCTTATTGGCGAGGAAGTTTCTTATGCCCATGATCAGTTCAACATTTTTCACACCGGAGGGGCAGCGAAGGCTGCAGGTGCTGCAGGTGGTACAGGCCCATAACTCCACCCTCTTAGAAAGAGAGGAGAAGTTGTCCGTAACGTGGGTTTCCCTGACAAGCTTCCTCATATTGAGAGGAGAACGGAACTTGACCGGGCATCCTCCTGTGCAGGTCCCGCACTGGATACAGATGTTGAGTTGATAATCCTTTATAAAAGTTTTAGGGTCGATCTTCATGGTTAACTCATGTTTTATCGTACCAAATCCAAATCACCAAAATACCAGACTCCAATAACGCCCCCCAACCCCCTCATAAGTTAAGAGGGGGAGAGGGGGAGTTATTGCGAACAAAGTCCATCCACTTCAGCGAGTACCTGAGTGTGGGTGAAATGGTTCTGCCTGGCGGCCTTGTTGGGGCAGATGGCCGTACAGGCACCGCATCCCTTGCAGAGCGCCTCGTTAACAGAAGAGATTCCCTTTGCCTCGATAAATTCAATCGCCGAGTGAGGGCAGATCTCTATACATAATTTGCAACCAGAGCAAAGCTCAGGATCGATTGTCGCAACAGTCGGCTCGACCTCAATCTCTCCTTTGGCCAGAAGAGACATCACTTCTGCGGCTGCAGCAGAGGCCTGGGCCACAGTATCCGGAATGTCTTTTGGACCCTGGCAACATCCTGCCAGGAAGATACCTTCAACCTGCGAAGCTACAGGCCTGAGCTTGGGATGGGCCTCCATAAAGAATCCATCCCCACTGCGGCTGATACCGAATGTCTGGGCCACCTTGTTGGCATCGCGACGGGCAGTTAAACCAGTTCCCAAAACAACCATGTCCACAGGGATCTCGAGAGGTGTTCCAAGAAGCGTATCCTCAGCCGCGACCACAAGACGGCCGTCCCTTTTAAAAATTTCCGATCCCTTTCCCCGAATGAAGAAGATACCTTCTTCCCGGACTTTCTTATAGAATTCCTGGTACCCCTTTCCAAAGGCATTGATGTCGATATAGAATTCATAGATCTCAGCGCCGGTTTTCTCCTTGGCCAGATGGGCCTGCTTCATCGAAGCCATGCAGCAGATCCGGGAACAGTGAAGATTGGCGTTTTCATCCCGGCTTCCGATGCAGTGGAGAAAGGCGATTGCCTTGGGAACGGTCCCGTCTTTTAACAATATCTCCCCACGGTTGGGCCCAGAGGGGCTTGACAGTCTTTCAAACTGAAGTCCTGTGACGATATTGTCGTAAACTCCATATCCATACTGGGGAAGGAGGTGCGGATCGAACGGGTCGTACCCAGTTGTGATGACGATCGAGCCGACCTCTCTCTCGATCACTTCTTCCTTCTGATCAAAATCGATGGCTCCTGCCTTGCAAGCTTCGACACAAGTTTTTTTACATTTCCCTTTGCTCAAGAGAAGGCAGCTTTGTGGATCGACGACGGCCTTAAGAGGGACTGCTTGAGGGAAGGGGATATAGATGGCTCTGCGCCTTGCCATACCTTCTTCGAATTCCGAAGGTACGCCTCTTTTGAAGACACACGCTTCGACACAGTCCCCGCAACCCGTGCATCGAGTAAAATCAACATAGGTGGGGTTTTTTCTAATCTTCGCTTTAAAGTTCCCGACAAAACCCGTGACCTCTGCGACCTCCGAATTGACCAGCAGCTCGATCTGTTTGCTTCTGGCAACCTCGACCGTTTTTGGAGTGAAGATGCACGAGGAACAGTCAAGCGTTGGAAAAGTCTTGTCGAGTTGGGCCATATGGCCGCCAATAAAGGGGGCCTTCTCAATTAGGGTCACCCTCATTCCTCCGCTGGCAATGTTCAAAGCAGCCTGGATTCCAGCAATGCCAGCTCCTACAACCATGGCGGATGGCTGGATTCCAAATTTTCTCGGCTTTAACGCCTCTTGTCCAAGAACCCTTGCCACTGCCGCCCGAAGAATCTGTCGGGCTTTTTCCGTTGCCTTTTGTCGGTCGTGGTGAACCCAGGAACACTGTTCACGAATATTAGCGATATTGAGCAGGTAGGGATTGATCCCTGCCTCGAAAAGGAGATTTCTGAATGTGGCCTCATGCATTCGAGGAGAACAGGCGGCGATGACCACCCGATCCAGGGAAAGTTCCCGGATATCCTTCTTGATAAGATCCTGCCCCGGATCCGAACAGAGGTATCGATAGTCCCGGCTGATCTTCACCCCGGGCAGTGTGCTGGAGAAGCGAACCAGTTCTTCGCAATCTACAGTTGCGGCGATGTTCGTGCCGCAATGGCAGATATAAATGCCGATTTTTTTATTCATAAACAATAAAGGGGTTCAAGGGGTCCAGGATTCAAGTGGTCAAGGGTTAAACATTTTTCTTATAAACCCTTGAACCCATGAACCCTCGCATCCTTGTACCCTGTTTCTGTTATTTAGGTCACTCCTAAAATCTTACGACCGATCATCATCTTGTCAATCTCTCTTGTTCCCTCATAAAGCTCAAGGATCTTGGCGGCGCGATAAAATCGTTCAATGGGATAGTCTTCAAGGTAGCCATACCCTCCGTGCATTTGGAGTGCCTCATCCACCACTCTCACCGCCACATTGCAGGCCCACCACTTGGCCATGGCCGCCAGCAGGGAATCGATGTTTCCCCGGTCGAGGTTCCAACAGGATTTATAGACAAGGGATCGAGCGGTCTCAATGAGCGTGGCCATATCGGCTATCTTGAACTGGGTCGCCTGGAAAGAGGCGATAGACTTTCCAAACTGTTTTCTCTTTTTTACATAGTTGATCGCCTGCTCCATGGCGCCCTGCGCCAATCCAACCCCATGCGCAGCCACATACGAACGGGAGTGATCGAAAAATTTCATTAACTGGGAGAATCCATTTCCTTCCTTGCCAATCAGGTTCTCTTTCGGAACCCTCACATTGTTGAAATAGATGTTGGCTGTGTCCGAGGCACGGATTCCCATTTTTCGATGAATTTGGTCTGCCTTGTATCCTGGTCGATCGGTTTCTACGAGAATAATGCTGTGTCGCTTCGACTTAGAGGGTTCTTCTGGATTGGTCAGGCAATAGACGAGAATGAAATTGGCTATTGTTCCATTAGTGATCATCACCTTATTGCCATTGATCACATATTCTTCGCCATCCTTAACCGCAGAGGTGGAGGCTGATGCTGTATCGCTTCCTGCTTCAGGTTCGGTGATGGAAAAACCCATGATCCGCTCCGCTTTGACCAGAGCAGGAAGATACTTTTTCTTCTGCTCTTCTGAAGCGAAGAATTGTAACTCTTCTGCACCGAAGGTAAGAGAGGAGAAGACCTGTCCCAAGCCTGGGTCCACCCTCCAGAATTCCTCAAGAATGATGGCATGCTCAAGAAAGCCAAGCCCAAGTCCTCCGTTTTCCTTTTTAATAAAGGCACCGACAAAACCAAGTTGAGAGCCTTTTTTAATGAGATCTCTCGGAAAGCTTTCTTTGATCTCACACTCCTGGCCGATGGCGGCCAATTCTCCTTCTGCGAACTCCCGTGCGGCTAAACGAATCTGTTTCTGGCGATTGCTCATTTCAAAATCCATAGTTGTTCTCCCTTATATTTTAAAAGTCTCAAATTAGTAGATAACCCCACCTGACCTCCCCTTATTTTAAGGGGAGAAACAACCCCCCCTCTTAAAATAAGTCGTTGCGACTCGAAACCGAGAGGGGGAAAGGGGGAATTATTTTATCTATTGAAAGGTTTAAGTTCATTATAAACGATGTTTATTCTTTCAATAGATTATTATAAAATGGAGCCTCTCCGGTTACAATTTCCCGAGGAGATGACTTGCCACTGTATTTCTCTGAATCTGCCCTGTTCCCTCGAGAAGCCACGAGGCTAAGGCATCCCCAAGATAACCCGAGATAAACTGTTCGTCAAAGAGGCCATATCCTGCAAAGATCTGCATGGCTTTGAGGCTGACATCGATGGCCATCAAGGTGCATTTGACTTTTGCCTGCAGAGAAGTGGCCAAGTCCATCTTTTTCTGGTCAATCAACCAGACCGCTTTATAAGCTAACAGGGCAGAGGATTCGATCTCTTCGGACATCTCCACAATCATGTGAGAGATATTTTGGAATTTCCCAATCTTTTGACCGAACTGCTCCCGGTTTTTAGTGTGGGCGAGCGCCCGATCGTAAACCCCCCTGGCAAGGCCAACAGCTTCATTGGCAATCTCAGCCCGTCCTTCATTGAGAGCCTCCATGATGTAGGTGAAGCCATGGTTCTCCTTCCCCAGAAGATTGTCCTTATGCACTTTCACGTCACGAAATTCGATGCTGCAGGAAGAGGTGGTTCTCAGTCCGATCTTTTCTCCAAGGTCGAGCGGAGTCACACCCTCCTGCTGTCTCTCCACGATGAAACCGCTGATCCCCCGGTAAGGAGGGGCATCCGGATTGGTCTGTGCAAAGACCGTGTAGAAATCGGAGATATCCGCATTGGTGATGAAAATCTTGCTTCCATTGAGAATGTATTCATCTCCTTTTCTCTCAGCACGGGTATCGAGAAAACTGATATCACTCCCATGATTGGGTTCGGTCACGGCGATGGAGGAAACTGCCTCTCCCTTTGTCAGTTTGGGAAGATATTTCTTCTTCTGCTCTTCGTTTCCGAACCTCAGAAGGGTTTTAGCAGGAATGGAACCAAGGCTGAGTGCCATTCCAATCCGGTTGTCATAGCGGATCATCTCCTCCATGATCAGGCAATAGTCGAGCAAGGGCAACCCCTGTCCTCCAAGATCTTTGGGATAGTAGGAGGCAAGATAACCATTCTGTCCGGCCTTCCTGTAGATCTCCCAAGGGAACTGTTTCTTCTTTGCCAGTTCAAGTGTAACGGTGGGGTCACATTCCCCTTTCATAAATTCACGAACAGCTTCTTTTAAGAGTCGTTGTCGGGATGTCAGGTTGAAATCCATAACGTTTTCTCCCCCCAATTTGATTTATTAAGAGTCTCAAAATAGTCCATACATGAGAAGCCAGCGGTTCAAAGACTCATAACCCCACCTATCCTCCCCTTATTTTAAGGGGAGGGATATATCCCCTCTTAAATTAAGTCGTTGCGACTCGAAACCGAGAGGGATGAAGGGGGAGTTATTTAATCGATGGAATCCTTTAAGTTCATGATAAAGAATGTCTATTCTATTATGAGACTGTTAATAAGTGCTATGAAGCCAGTTTGGTGAATGGTCAGTGGGTTAGGGTTAATCATTTAACCCTCACCTTTACCCATAGACTAAACTGGCATCCTTACCCTAACCCTGGCCTAACTTTTTTTTAGCATTCCTGACCAGAGCCCTTGAAGTCTTCTTCAAACCAACTCTTTCAACATTTGACGAGCGATGACCAACCGCTGGATCTGGTTGGTCCCTTCAAAAATTTGAGTTAATTTAGAATCCCGATACATTCTCACTGCATCCATTTTTTTTAAAGAACGATACCCATCGACGATCTGAAGGGCATCGATGATTTCATAGGTGACTTTCATTGCCGCATCCGAGGCAAAACACTTTGCCATGGATGCAAGTTTTGTATTGCTCTCCCCCTGATCGTTCAGAATGGCGGCACGATAGACCAGCCCGCGGGCGGCTTCGATCAAGATAGCTGAATCTGCCAGGGTAGCCTGAATGATAGAATAATTGGCGATAGGCTTTCGAAGTGTCTGTTTCTCCTTGATGGATTGAAGAAGCACTTCAAGAGCGCCCTCGGCGATTCCCAATGCCTGAGCGCCGATGGCAGGACGGGACATGTCAAAATCTTTCATGGCGGTCAGAAAACCATCTCCCTCGCGGCCCAACAGATTCTCCGCGGGCACCTTCACATTTTCTAAAAAGACCTCAGTCGTATTGGATCCTCTCTGGCCGAGTTTTCGTTCTGTCCGCCCGATCGACAGCCCCTCGAATTGTCTTTCGACAAGAAAGAATGAACTCTTCTGTTTTTCCTCGGACGTTTTAGCCAGTGCGGAATAGATGCCAGCCACTCCGCCGCTGGTGGCAAAACATTTGGTGCCATTGAGGAGGTAATGATTCCCAACCCTTTTTGCAGTCGTCCGGATGCCAGAAACGTCCGAACCTGCAGTAGGTTCTGTCACAAGATAGGCTACCAGTTTCCGGCCCTTGCTCATCTGAGGCAGGTATTTCTGTCGTATTTCGGCAGAGCCACCGTGAATAATAGGAAAACTACCAACCGCTTGGATGATCAGCAGAAGCGCGGAAGAGGCACAATATTTTGCTATCTCTTCAACTGCGATACACAGGGACAATGTCTTATCTCTTCGAACTCCCCCATATTCTTCGGGGAAAGTAAGGGTGAGTAATCCTTGGTCCCATAGCAGGGATTCTACCTCCCTGTTGAAAAATTCTTCCTCATCGATCAAGCGAGCCTGAGGAGCAATCTTTTCCCTGGCCATTTGATGAACTCTTTGACGAAATAGTTTTAGTTCCTCTGTTGGAATAAACGTGGCCTGATCAAACATCGTTCCTTGTCCTCTTAAAACCCGCCGGTATCTCCTTTCTGTTGTTTGTAGCCTGTCAAACCCACGCAGAGAATATCACCTATGATCTCCGAGAGGTTGTCCGGAGTAATGGATCCCTTCGGATTGTACCAGTAGTAAATTCCGTTGCACGTGCCAAACAGAATGAAGGCCACTGCTTTCAGCCGGTCTTTTTCAATCTTCCCCTCAAAATAGTCGAACAGAATATCACTGACGATTTGATGGTATTGCCTCTCTTTATCTGCGATGACCTTAAAGTAGTCTGGAGGAAGAAGGTGGGCCTCGTGGATAACCGTCTTGGCTTCGGAGAGATACTGTGAATAAAATTTGATATGGCGGGAAATGAAATATTTTAATTTTGAAAAGCAGTCTTCGATCTTTTGAAGTTCCTCCTCCAGGCCTCTCAGAAGAAGATCCATGAAGTTGGCTGAAATGAAAAAGAGAATCTCGTTTTTGCTTGAAAAATAGTGATAGATTCCTCCCTTACTCAATTGGGCCGCATTTGAAATATCATCCATGCTTGTCTCAAGATAGCCCTTTTCATTAAAGAGCTTAGCCGCTGACTTAGCGATTTTTTGCATCTTATCTATTTCTTTATTGCTTAAATCTGTCCAATTTTTTTCCATAATTAAATCCGAAAGTTATATGTCTATAAAAACCGACCATTTGGATTAAATCCGACTGGTCGGTCGAATATTAACTGAATGAAAAAGAGTTGTCAAGAGAAAAATACTGGATTTGCATAAGGCCGATGATGGCGTGTGGAGGTAGACTTTTTTATCCGAAGCGGTATTGGACACCAAATTCACTGCGGGGATATTTCCATTTAACAGAACCGTAGATGCAGGCGATCATGCAGGTACCACATTCGAGGCAACCAGCAAATTCCACGATCATCTCTCCCTTTTCATTCAGGGAATAGAGGTTTGCCGGGCAGGCATAGATGCAATAACGTTCTTTGCAGTTGCGACAGAGGTTTTGATCCAGGAGGATATGGGTATCCTTATCGTTTTTAAAGGCATCTACTGCTAACTTTTCGGTAATTTTCATTGAGGGTCTCTCCATAAATCCGAAATCCGAATGTCGAAATCCGAAACAATGTAAAAAATTCAAATCTCAAATGTCACAAACGCATTTTTAAAGGGGATGTTTTGAATTTGGAACATTTGAAATTCGGATTTGTTTCGAATTTCGTGCTTCGATATTCGAATTTCCCCACATGGGGCTATATTTTCCTAAACTGCCACCAGTCTTTTAGTGTTTCCAAATTTAAAAATTCTTTCTTCAACTCAGCCATTTTGGTTTTATAGATTCCCTCTTTTGGTTTTTCATCCACCCACATCACCTTTTCAAAGAGGTCGGAAATGACCTGGGGATACTTTGTAAAAAGCCTATCGTTCTCCAGGACGGCAAGCGTGTTTTGAAAAGTATTCATCTCCTTCAGGATAAAACTGTCGTTGAGAAGTTTCTCATATTCGGCAAGAGAGGAGGCTGAAAAGTCTTTTCTCTCCTTTGCTCCAACGATGGTGCGTGCTGCTAAAACCCCCGAAACAATGGCATACTCCATCCCCCTGACCGTGGCCAACATATTGAGACCGAGGCCGGCGGCATCGCCCACCACAAGCATCCCATCCGTATAGAGTTTGGGCATATTATGAATTCCACCCTCAGTGATGAGATGGGCAGAATATTCGACCACCTCTCCTCCCTTGACCAGGTTTTTAATCTCATGCCTCTCTTTGAATTGATCAAGGAGTTTGTAGACCTCCTCACGGGGTTCCTTCCGGTTGAGAGAATGGAGACCAACAACCAAGCCTAAAGAGAGGCTATCCTTATTCGTATAGAGAAAGCCACCTCCCATGATTCCCTGTGTAAGAGCGCCGAAGAAGAGCTGAGCAGCCCCTTCGTTCTCGCCCAGCCTAAACCGGTCTTCGATTGTTTTTGAATCGAGCCGGATCACTTCCTTAAATCCCAGGGCAAAGTGCTGAGGCTGAAAAGATTTTCGAAGTCCTGCTTTCTCGGTCAGGAATGAGAGGATGCCATCTGCGGCCACGACACAGTTTGCCCCGATCTCTTCGTCCCCGGATTTTACTCCAATGATCTTTCCATTCTCTTTGATGAGATCATCCACTTTTTTCTGTGGAATAACAAAACCCCCTTTTCCCATCACAAGGTCAGCGAACCAGCGATCGAATTTTCCCCTGAGAATGGTATAACTTGGGTAGGGTTCCTGGTTGAACCGGTCGCTGTAAAGTTCGAAGGTGGTGGAGTTGGTCTTTCCCATGGCCGTGAAGATCTCTTTAACCACGTGCCTTTCCAGAGGCGCTTCTTTCCAGATGGAGGGAAGATAAGGAAGAATGGGACGGAGATAGATTCTCCCTCCAGTCACATTCTTGCTTCCCGAGAAGTCACCCCGCTCTAGCACGAGAACAGTCATTCCCGAATCTGCCAACTCATAAGCGCAGGAAAGGCCTGCCAACCCTCCCCCTACAATGATCACATCCACTTTTTCCATGACTCATTCACCGTCACTTACAGGATTATTGATATTATTACTACACTAACTCAAAATAATTATCAAACGAGAGTTAACCAGTTTCCTTACCCCGTATTTCCAAGCCAAGTTCCTTTTGCATTTTCTGGAAACGCCTTTTAGATAGCCGCATTCCGAATGAAAGGGATAATCTGTAAATCCACCAGAAAATCCTCCACCAGTTTGGTACAATAATGATCGCCTTATTTTTTACGACAGATCTCAGGACCTTTTTAGCAAACAGGTTTGGAGGCATAGGCTTGAGTCTTTCCCACATGCGTTCAATTTTTTCAGGAGGAATATCCACAAGCATTTTGCCATATCTCCCGCCTCCAACTAAAATAGGCGTACGAACAACGCCAGGGCATATGACGCTCACACGCACTCCCATGGGTTCAGCCTCACAGCGGAGTGATGTCGAGAGACCTATAATCGCATGCTTTGTCGTAGTATAGGAAACGTTTCCTGGGCCGGGCATGAATCCGGCCATGGAGGCCGTATTGACGATATGACCGAACCCCTGGTTTATCATCACCTTATAAGCTGCCTGGATTCCATTGATCACACCGCGGAGATTGACATCTAAGACTTTGTTCCAGTCATCGATACAATATAGATCAGCGGTGCCGCCAATGACAATCCCCGCATTGTTAAAAATATAGTCTAACCGGCCAGTCCGTCCAACTGTTTCTTGAATCAGCCGTTCCATTGCAGGAAAATCGGTCACATCTATTTCAACTGCTATTGCTTTACCGCCAGAAGCGCGAATTTCCGAGGCAACTTTTTCAACTAATTCAATCTGAAGATCAGCTAAGATTACTTCGCAGCCACATTTTGCTAATTCCTCTCCTAAGGCCCGACCAATTCCAGAAGCTCCCCCTGTGACAATAGCAGTAGCCTTGTCAAAAACACGAATTCGTTGGTTTGATTGCATTGTATCCTCTAAAATCGCCAGAATTTAAACCTGTTTTTGTTGGGGTGTTGACTCAAAAATTGAGTCAGAGGGTGTGAAGCCTTAGCTATGAAACGCAAATTGCAACATTGCAAGCCTAACCCCATTGCATTCTTTTCATCCGTCCAACCCATTCAGCAAGGGTGCTGTTCTCGTCGAGCCTTATTTTTTGAACCTCTCCAGCATTCCTGTATCCAGTAAACGAGCCCCATGCAGCACCCGCAAAATGATTACCCTGGAGCCTACGATCTTGAAGATGGTCCGATAATTACCATACAGCAAATGGCGATAGGCGGTGCCGAGTAATTCGTTTTCCGGTACCAGCGGGCAGCGTTCAGGAAATCGTTCCAGTGTGCTGATCTGCTCCTCCAATCGCATGATAAAGGCCGTTACTGCATCAGGTTTGTCCTGAGCGATGTATTCCCAAATTTCGGCCACATCCATCTCGGCGGTAAGTGTAATCTCAACCTTGAATTTTCTTAGCACGCTTGAACTCTTTCAGGAACTCGCGGGCAGGACGAGTCCGTCGCTTTTCCACCTCCTGCTCAGCTGGGGCAAGAAGTTTTGCCAGATTCCCTGCCTGCAGGTGCTTTTCGTAGACGCGCACATCCAGTAGCACAGAATCGGCCCTTCCGTTGACCGTTAAAATAACCGGTCGCCCACTGGTGTGCAGATGGTCAAATATTTCGCGTGTGTTACGCTTCAAATCCGTGACGGAACGGATATCTTCCGAAGGACTTATGCGCGACATAACGTGCCTCCTAAAACATTTTATTTGGCATCAAATATAGCATCATATTAGATGTTTTTCAATGGCATCCTTTCAGTCGGGAGTTACTAGCCCAATCCTTCCAGCAGCTCCTTCGCGGGAGTAGGCGGCTGGTTGCGGTAGAAATATTTGTTTAGGAGACTGAGTAAACCCCGTTAGAAGAGTTTCGCCCTTCTAACGGAAAGGCTCATGCCCCGATAGAAGCTAAGCTTCGCACAGGGGAAGCAGCAGGGTTTTCTAACGGGGTAAATTGGAGGAAGGGATGATTTCTGGTTTAAAAACCTATACGGAGGACAGAGCTTTTTTCAATTCCTCTGTGAGAGCGGGGACGATCTGGAAGAGGTCGCCGACGATGCCGTAGTCGGCGTAGTTGAAGATGAGGGCATTGGGGTCATTGTCCACAGCGACGACCGTTTTACAGGTGGTAATGCCCAGGACATGGTGGATGGCGCCTGAGATGCCGAAAGCCATATAGAGTTTTGCCGAGATGTTTTTTCCGCTCTTTCCAATCTGGTCCTTTAGATCCCTCCACCCTTCATCCACCGTGGCTCGTGTCGTTCCAACAGAGGCATTGAGGACATCAGCCAGGTCCTCCATGATTTTAAAGTTCTCAGGGGCTTTGATCCCCCGTCCTCCTGCCACCACAATATCTGCTTCAGTGATATCTAACTTTGCTCCGGCTGCCTTCTCGAAGCCAGCAACCTTCTTTCTTAATGCGGAGGGATCTGTTTTTGAAGCGATAGGAATGACCTTGGCTGACCGGTCGGGATTTTCGTTCACGAGAAAGGTATTATTTCTCACTGTCGCCATCTGGGGCCTGGCCTCGGAAAAGACCATTTCGGCAAAGATCTTTCCTCCGAAGAGTGGACGTCTGGCCATCCATTTTCCATCCTCTCCAATAGACAGACCCGTGCAGTCAGGGGCATAACCTGACTGAAGATGCATGGCCAATCTCGGGAAGAGGTCCTTTCCCGTAGATGTGGCGCCTCCTATAAGGATGGAGGGTTGATATTCTTTGCCTAGCGAGGCGATGCTTGGTAAATAGGCATCGGAAGTATAGGGTGTGAAGGATGGGTCATCTAATAAATAAATTTCGTCAGCAAAGGGAGTCAGGCTTTTTACTGCCTCCTCAAGTCCACTTCCCAAGAGCAGGGTGGCGACCTTCTGGCCTGTCTTTTTTGAAAATTCGATTCCAGCAGAGAGAAGTTCGAACGTGATCTTTTTTACCTTTCCATCCTGATGCTCTGCAAGCACCCAAATGTCGTTAGACATGATCATACCCTCATTTCAAATTTAAGATTTTAAATTTCAAATTGAATATTTCTTGGTTTTTTCAATCTGAAATCTGCAATTTGCGATTTGAAATTTAAATGACTTTTGCTTCTTCCCTCAGCAGTTTAACCAATGTCTTTACATTCTCAGGGAAATCATCCTTGATCATTTTAACAGGAGGCCGTTTGGCCGGAGGCAGATATCTCTGGACCTTTACCTTAGCTCCCAAAGAACCCACCTCCTCAGGCTTTAAACCGAGGGAGGCGAGGTCAACTTTCTTGATCTGCGCCTTCATCGCCTTCATCACATTCATAACCAAAGGAATGCGAGGAGTATTGAGCCCCTTCTGGCAGGTGAAGAGGGCAGGGAAGGGGCAAGTTAAATTTTCCCTTCCATTCTCAACTTCTCTTGTCACTTTTGCCTCTTTCTTCTGATCATCCACTTCAAGGCCGACGATGGAATGGACATGAGGAATTCCCAGACATTCAGCAACCGCAGGTCCGACGATACCTGCATCGTCATCCATGGCCTGTCTTCCGGCTAAGATGAAATCAAAAGGTTTGTCTTTGAGATAAGCAGAGAAGACTCTGGCTGTGGTAAACTGATCTGAGCCTTCCAGAGCAGGGTCTGTGATCTGAATTGCTTCATCCGCACCCATGGAGATTCCTCTCCTCAAAGCATCTATCCTGCGATTGTCCACCGTCAGGACTGTTACCTTGCCCCCAAACTTCTCTTTCAACTTCAGACCTGCCTCAATCGCGATCTCATCGAAGTAGCTGGTGAAATATTTATTTTCGATCTCCAATTCCATATCCGATTTGACCTTAACCATAGCCTCCGGATCAGGAACCTGTTTGACCAGGACGTAGATTTCCATCTTAGACTCCCATAAATCCGAAATCCGAATATCAAAATCCGAAACAAATCCGAATATCTAATGTCAGAAATTCAAGACAAGTTTTGAACATTAATGTTTTTACATTTGAAATTGTTTCGAGCTTCGGATTTCGTGCTTCGAAATTTCAAAGATTAACTTTGTTAATCTTTGCAGTATATCCTTCCAAGATAATCGCACAACACTTCGTGGGTGCCGCCGCCATAAAGCAGGAATTTTGCATCCCTCCAGAATCGCTGGACAGGGTATTCACTGCAGAAGGCATTTCCTCCGTAGATCCTCATCGCTTCTTCAACAGAATACATACACATTTCCGTTGAATGGTACTTTGCGAGCATGCATTCGTTCGTGCATGGAATTTTGCTCTGAATCATCCAGGCGCATCTGTAAAGCAGTGTTCGCGAGGCCTCATACCAGGCCCAGAATTTGGCAAATTTTTCCCGAATCAACTGATACTTGCTGATAGGATTTCCAAAGGCCACCCGGTTATTCGCATACTGTCGGGCATCTTCCATAGCTTCTTTGGCAATGGCCAGTGCGTTCATTCCGGTCATCACACGGACTTCGTTGAGGATATCACCGGCATACATTACACCTTTTCCGACCTCTTCGCCCAGGAAATTTTCATCCGGCACAAAGACATTATCTAAAACGAGTTCCCCAGTGACCGAACAGCGGGAACCGAGCTTATGAAGTCTCTGCCCGACGACAAACCCATCCCGTTGGGCTGTCTTCTTTTCGACCAGGTAAAAATTGAGACCCTTTAATCCCAACTTAGGATCCACCGTTGCCATAACCGTGGCGAAAGAAGCGATAGGCCCATTGGTTACCCACTGCTTTCTCCCGTTGATTCTCCATCCTCCATCCACTTTCGTGGCGAGCGTTCTTGTTCCACCGAGGTCAGAGCCGGACTGATCTTCGGTAAAGCAGATCGTCCCGATCTTTTCACCTTTGATGGCAGGCACCAGGATCCTCTGCTTAATCTCCTCATTTGCAAAACGACCGATGAAATAGGTTCCCATCAGAATCTGCATTGTTGCCGACATTGAAAACCCGCAAGATCCTCTTGCCAATTCCTCATAGAAGATCATCTGAGTGATGGTGTCAGTCTCCATTCCGCCATATTTCTCCTGGTGTCTCAAACCGAGATACCCGAGGCTTGCAAATTCCTTCCATACATCCCAGGGAAATTCTTCTTTCTCATCCAATTCCTTCACGCGGGGCATGATCAGGCGGTTGACCGTATCTCGGACCGTCTGCCTGAAAAAATCCTGTTCTTCAGTAAAAGAAAAATCAAGAGACATAGACTACTCCTTTCGTCGTAGTAGTTCGTAGTGATTAGTTCGGAGTTCGGAGCATTTATTCTTCAGACTCCGAACTACGAACTCCAAACTCCGAACTTCAAATAATATTCTTCTCTTTCAGCTCCTTGAGCTGGTCTGCGCTGTATCCTAACAGACGGCCGTAGATCTCCTCATTATGTTCCCCGAAACGCGGAGGGAAACTGAGCGTCCGGTCGGTTGATTTTAGATAGGGGGTCATGAATGGGGGAGGCGCAACAGTGATTTCGAGACCTGTTTTTGGGTCTTTGCTCCGGATAAGATTGGGTTTTACGAGAGGATCCTGAACTACCTCCTCGATCGAATTCACTTTGGAAATGGCAATCGTGGCCTTGTTGAAGGTGTCGATCAGTTCACGTGTGGTAAAATTTTTAGTAATAGCATTCATGGCACGATTGATATTCTCCACATCGGCAATACGGCCTGCATTGCGCTCATATTCCTTTTTGGAAAGTGATTCAAATCCCGGAAGCTTCGTCAGCGTTTCCCATTGTTTATCATTGCCTGTAGCGACATAGGCATATCCATCTTTGGTTTCATAAACAGAAACAGGAGCGAAGAATTCATGAGTGTTCCCCCGTCGGCTCACCTTTTTATTGAACGTAACCGTATGGGTAATCGCCTGAGTGAGCCAGGACGTGGTACTTTCAAACATGGAGAGATCGATGCGGCCCCCTTCGCCCGTCACCGCTCTCTTGTAAAGGGCCTTCATCAGGAGTCCATAACCATGCTCACTCGCTCCCATATCCGGAAGAGGAATGCCCATGACCTGAGGACTTCCGCCTTTCTCACCGGTCAACTCCATCAATCCGCCCCTTGCCTGCAGCACAGGGTCATAAGCTGCCTCATTACTCTGTGGACCGAAACCGGTCATCCCGATCCAGATGATGTCTTCTTTGATCTTCTTGAGCATCTCATATTCAATTCCGAGCTTGGGATAATTTCTTGGCAGTTGATTGGTTGCAAAGATATCGACCTTCAATTTCAGAATCAACTCTTTAAGGATCGTTTGACCCTCCGGAGCCCCGATGTCGAGAGAGAGGGCCTTCTTCCCTGCATTGATCGAGAGATAATAAGAGAACATCCTGTCTTCTTTTAAGACATCGTCTCCTACTCGCCGGTTTGGATCTCCATAGACAGGGTGTTCCATCCGGATCACATTGGCTCCATCCTCAGCCAGACGGAGGGTGAGATAAGGCAGGACGGTGGCCTGCTCGAGGCTTAAAACGGTGATGTTTTTAAAAAGATTGATATCTGACATGATGATCCCCCCTTGGATTAAATTTTTGGATACTGTATACAGAAAATCTTATATACCTAACCCATTCGACTTGTCAAGAATGTAAGGAGAGATTTCTGAAAAAGTCCAGAAATCTCTCTTTACATGGATTTCCCTAAATTTTCAGCACAACCTTTTTTTTAATTTGTCAGTAAGGTCGGGAAGATTTTCATATTCAATTCCTGGAAGCGTCCGAGTCATTTCAGGGAGCGTGGCCCCTTTTTTATAAGTGATCGTCACTTCTTTGCCCATACCGAGGGCGAGTCCCAGTTCAAACAGGACCCCCTCTTTTTGGGGGAAAGAAAGGTCGTAAATTCCAACCCGTGCCCGTCGAATCTGCTCCATCCGGTGGTTAAGGGATTCCTTTTCCGGCTGGGATTCATTATCATGGATGGAAATCAACCCGCTTCCTTCAAAAGCGAGTTGGATTGCCTTTTTTATCTCTGGTTCGGTAATCCCACAGGAGATGTAATATTCCCCTTTGAGGGAGACCTCTACTGTTTTCGGGGTGGTCTGAATTTTCTTAAAGAGGGTGCGGTCCAGGTTCAACTCTTTGATGGCAGAGAGGAGGACATTTTTAGCGCTCTCAAGATCCCTTTTGTAACGGGCGGAGTTGATCTTATTGATCTCCGGTGAATCAAAGGCTTTGACGCTGACCTCTCGAAACCGAAGGGCATTAAAATTTTGAATATGAGTCGATTTCGGATTAAATGCCTTCTCAAGTATGGTTCGAGTTTCAACCTGCCATTGTTTAAAGAGTTCGTGGTCTGAATGAAGACCTGTCAACTCCTCCCATCGGTTTATCTGGTCTTTGATCAGATCAATCGGGTCCCGCTCAGCCATAGTTGATGCTCCATCTCTTCATCGATCTATTTAGAGTCTGTTTGTAAATGCACTTTTTGTGTCATGCCGGACTTGATCCGGCATCCAGTTCTGTCTTTGGCGGGATTGAAATTACTGGATTCCGGCCTTCGCCGGAATGACGACCTTTTGAAAAATCTTTAGTTTATGAACAGACTCTATTTATAGGCAAGATAGCAGCGGAAAGAGGAAATGTCAAACACACCCCATAGGTTGTTGTGGATTCGGTCATTTTATGATATAAAAGGGTCATGCTAAAGGGGAAAGAGATCGTCTTAGGTGTAACGGGCGGGATTGCCGCTTATAAGGCGGCTGAATTTGTAAGGCTTCTGGTGAAACAGGAGGCCCGGGTTCATGTGGTCATGACCCAGAATGCTCAGAAATTTGTCACGCCCCTTACTTTTCAAACCTTATCAGGGAATCCAGTTGTGACTGATACGTTTGCGCTTATCGAAGAGGCACAGATTGGTCATATCGCGTTAGCTGACCTGGCCGAGTTGATTGTGATCCTTCCGGCTAGCGCCAATATCATTGGAAAAATCGCCAATGGAATTGCAGACGATTTCCTCTCAACCATGGTGATGGCATCAAAAGCCCAGGTCCTTTTTGCCCCCTCCATGAATGTCAACATGTGGGAGAATAAGGCTCTCCAGAAGAACATTAAGACCTTAAGGGATAGAGATTACCATTTCATGGAACCCGGGGAAGGGGAGTTGGCTTGCCACTGGTATGGAAAGGGAAGGCTGGCTGAACTGGGTGATGTGCTGGAGAGGGTGGAAGATATTCTGTCTCCGAAGGATTTGAAGGGAGAGCGAATCCTCGTGACCGCTGGTCCAACCCAGGAATCGATTGATCCCGTCCGGTTCATTACCAACCATTCTTCCGGAAAGATGGGGTATGGATTAGCCAGGGTAGCGAAACGGAGAGGGGCAGAGGTGGTATTGGTCAGTGGTCCAACTTCCCTATCCCTTCCACATAGCGATATCAATCTGATATCCGTGAAGACGGCTGAGGAGATGAGGAAGGCGGTTGATACCCATTTGAAGAACTGTTCGGTGGTCATTAAGGCGGCTGCTGTTTCGGATTACCGGCCGAAGGAGGTCAGCCAGAAAAAGCTGAAGAAGACGGCTTCCAGTGTCTCCCTGGAGATGGAAAGAACGAGAGATATCCTCGGAGAGATAGGAAAGAAGAAAGGAAAACGAATTCTTGTCGGATTTGCCGCCGAAACCGAAGACCTTGTCTCAAATGCAAGAAAGAAGTTGAAAGATAAGCATTTGGATCTGATTGTGGTCAATGATGTGACCAAACCAGGGGCAGGTTTTGCCTCAGAAACGAACCAGGTGAAGTTCCTCTACCCCTCTGGAGAGGTGAAAGATCTTCCCATGATGTCCAAGGAAGAAGTTGCTCAGGTTATTCTGGATGAAGTGTCTGGCTTATTAAAACGGAAAAGGAAATAGGGTCGTCTCCTTTATTCAAATGGACCAAGATCCCTCAAAAAGCTTGTCTGGTCTCAGGTGCCTTTTAATGGGTGCCCCCCAGGCCTTCCCTAATTAGATTTCACGTTTCCCTTGAAAATATCACTCCTAAAATCGATAGAATCTTTTTGGGTAGACTTTTTCTTTGATTTTCGATATGTTGTATCTGTTTAAATCTTTTTCAAAGCTTTATATGAAGGATTGGGGTAAGCAGTGGGCGCTAAAAACATTTACGAGCGGTTTGTCTGGTTTGACAATCAGGTCAAGGCACAAAAGTATCCTAATACGACTTCCCTTTCGGAAAAATTTGAAATCTCCACCAAGACAGCGCAGAGAGATATCGATTTCATGAGGGACAGGCTTCGCTGCCCACTCGACTACGATGCAAGCCGGAAGGGATACCGCTACGACGACCAGACCTTTTCTCTTCCCATGATCTACCTCTCCTCCGAAGAGCTCTCAGCCCTTCTCGTCGCCAGAAAGATGCTTAAGGATATCAGCGGTGGATCCATCGGACATCAAATCTCTTCCATTTCCGATAAGATTACAAACATCCTGAAAAAACATTCCATGGCAGCAGATCAGATTGACGACGCTTTTTCCTTTCAACTGATCGAATACTCCCCGGCACCAGAAGCCATCTTCAAGGCGGTCCTGGAGGGTTGTCTGAAAAAGAAATGTTTAAGCTTTACTTACTATTCACCGGCTGCGAAAGAGACGAGCGAAAGAACAGTCGAACCCTATCACCTTCTTAACTACATGGGGACATGGCATCTTTTAGGCAAATGCCATCTCAGGGGAGAGGTGAGAGATTTTGTCTTAAACAGAATCTCAGAGCCGAAAGTGCAGGCCAGGTCATTCAAAAAACCGGCTGATTTCGACTTCCAGACCTATTTCCTTTCGACCTTTGGCCTCTACAAGGGGAAATCCACAAAAGAAGTGATCCTCCAGTTTACACCAGAAAAATCGAAATGGATCAAAGATCAGATATGGCATAAAGACCAGAAGGTAAAGATACTCGAAGATGGGTCCCTTCAAATCAGCTTCCCTGTGTCTGACTTCTCGGAGATCACGAGGGAGATACTGAAACACGGCGATGCCGTGATGGTCATTAAGCCCGAAAGCCTTCGTGAACTGGTTAAAACCGAAGCCGAAAAAATCGTAAAGATTTATTAAGTTCCCGCCTCATATTTTTCGTCCTTTTTAATTTGGGTTCATCCGGGAATTGAGTGGGTAACCTCCCCTTAGGGTAAGGGGAGGTGGGGAGGGGTTACTTGTCTTGGAGATGCGATGCCTTCTTTCCACCCGTCTGATTTCCTTCCACTCCTTTTAAACGTTGCTTTCATGATAAATCATTTCGAAAGGCCTCAATGATCTTCCTAACCCCCCTTCATCCCCCCTTAAGCTAAGAGGGGAATACAAGAGGGGGAAATCACCCACACAAAACCTGGAAGAGTTTTAATCCGTAACAACTTGTAATCATTACAAAAAACATAGGACACTTCCTGGGGGAGGTCATGCATTATAATAGCAACTTCTTGTTGCAAAAAAACTAGGTCAAGGAGGTGTCTCGGTGAATGGTCATGGTTTGAATGACGATGTAGAAAGGCAGAGGGAGGCCCTGGTCAATTGCTCCAGGGCAATGATCGGGGCCATCCGGTTGTACGGTTTCACCGCCGTCCTTGATATTGTGGTGAGACTCTCAACCCATGATGAAATCTTAAACCACTTGCTACCACAGCTACCGACCATAGCCAACACAACAAATTTTCTATCTACCAATGCCGAGTTAAACAGCAAAAAGAAGAGTGTGGAGGAGATCCTCAACGAGATCGACAGAGCGGGTTAAACCCTCCCGAAAGATAAGGGTCAGGAATGATCAAACAAATTTAAAGGAGGTACGTTCGGCGATAGGTCTCTAAGGTTGTTTAAAAGATTGTCATAAATTTCTGTTTTTGGTATATTGGGGCAAATTCCGGTGGGGGTGGATAACATGGATATTCTAAACAGAAGCCTATTCTTAAAAAGGGATGGTTTTTTGTTTTTGCGCTCTGCGTGAGGTTGAAAGCTATGCCAGCGATTGCACCGATTGAAGATTTAAAAGCTGCCCAAGAAGAACTCCTGGCGGCAAAAGACCTGGAGGAGTTGAAGGCGGTGTGAGTTATCACAATTTGTAACTCTATTCCGCAATCCGAAATCGCCAATCTGCAATTCGAGTGGCCCCTGAAAAATTGAAAGGCGAGAAAATTAATGAATGGCGAAATATCAAAAAACAAATCCTTGATTCCTGCTGAACGCATTGAACGAATGATCCTGTTGATTCGTGGGCTGAAAGTAATGCTGGATTCGGATCTTGCCGAACTTTACGGTGTGACAACCAAAAGATTGAATGAACAGGTTAGGCGTAACCTTTCAAGGTTTCCAGCAGATTTTGTTTTTCAATTAACAGAATCAGAGAGTGATCTTTTGAGGTCGCAATTTGCGACCTCAAAAATGGGGCGAGGAGGTCGTCGTTATCTTCCCTATGTTTTTACGGAACAAGGCGTGGCCATGCTCTCCAGTGTATTAAATAGCGAGAGGGCGATCAAGGTTAATATTGAAATCATGAGAGCATTTGTCAGGCTCCGACAGATATTAGCCTCGAATAAGGGTCTGGCTAAAAGGCTGGATGAACTTGAAAAGAAATATGATGCCCAGTTTAGGGTGGTTTTTGAAGCGATCCGTGAACTCATGAAACCTCCGGAAACAAAGAAGCGTCCCATAGGGTTTTTAGTGGAAGAGCCACACGTTCCATATGAAGTTTCAAAAAGATTTAAGAAACAGAGAAAGCAATAATCTTACAAACACGCGACACGATCGCCCCGACATGTCGGGGGTCACGAATCACGGTTAGGTTTTTTTACGCTATGCTCTTTGCGCTAAGCGCTCTGCGTGAGGTTGAGAACCATGCCAGCGATTGCACCGATTGAAGATTTGAGGATGTTCGAGAAGAAGGATTGGGGGGTGTTTCGGTAATGGTTAAGTTGCATTTGAACCAACGTCCCCATGTGTGTCTCCGATGAATAATTGTCATTCCATTGCTATTCTGGTATATTGGGGCAAAATCCGGTGGGGGATTAAACTTATGGAGGGGGAAAATAGCCAGAAGAATTCAACTCTCCCCTTAGGCATAAGTTGTTTCAGAACCTACGTCCCCTCTGGCGACTTAGGGATGATAGGTGGCCACCGCTCTGTGTGGCATGCCGGATAATGATAACGCTGAGATTCAGGGTTCGTCATGGGCGAGAAATTCGTCGAGTTAAAGGCAGATCTGTCACAAGATTCAAAGGGAAAGGTGTTTCCAAAACCAGAACGGATTTTTAAGTTACTGTTTTTATAAAGGATAAAATATTTTCGTTTTCTCTCTTGACAGGAACAATATAGGATGTCCCCACGTGTGTCTCCTCAGGAACAATATAGGATGTCCCCACGGGTGTTGGCCTAAGCCTTCTTCTTTGAAGGAGTTGGGGTATCTTTAATAATTTTCCTTTGAATATATCTCGGAAATTGAAATATAATAAACATAACGTTTATTACAGGCCGGTTAAATATCCTTAGTAAACAAAGGCGATATTATGACTAATAGAGCAGGTCGTTATGTCCAGCAACCAACTGGATACCGTGCGTTCATCCCAGCCCCACTCCCTCCTGATCCGCCGGTTAAGGTTGAGAGTAAGCTTCACGATCGCCTCTCTGCTGCCGATTATGCCTTGGGGCGTCTTGATGGAGCAGTGCTCACATTGCCAAACCCTGATCTCTTTGTGTTCATGTATGTACGCAAAGAAGCCGTCCTTTCCAGCCAAATCGAAGGCACTCAAAGCTCTCTCCAGAACCTGTTAGCCGCCGAAGCCAAGCTCAACGATCCTGACGCCCCCGCAGATGTCGGCGAAGTCATCAATTATGTGAGGGCTATGAATCACGGCTTGAAGCGACTAAACGACCTTCCTGTATCGGTTCGCCTCATTTGTGAAATTCACGCAGAGTTGATGAAAGGTGTGCGTGGGGAGCGGCTCACCCCTGGAGAGCTTCGCAGATCCCAAAACTGGATAGGCCCTTCGGGTTGTTCTTTAACGGAGGCCGCCTTTGTGCCTCCACCACCCCATGAGGTGCCCAATGCCCTGTCCGACCTGGAAAGATTTCTTCACGCCTCAGACCCGCCACCTCCTCTTTTGCAAGTCGGTATGGCTCATGCCCAGTTTAAAACCATCCATCCTTTCCTCGATGGCAATGGCCGTCTCGGACGTCTGTTAATTACCTTTC
>VGRY01000064.1 GCA_016875195.1 Deltaproteobacteria bacterium | reverse complement strand
ATGGTGCAGATGGCAACCTCGGGGCTTGTCCAGATAACATGTCTTTCTCGATTCGAGGTAGTTAAAAATGCTGTTACCTCGTTACAGGATAACTTTTTCTCTTGACAAGGTGCCTTTTAATGGGTGCAAAACATTCAGTCAAAACGGACATGGGTGAATCCCGCTCAAAGCGGGACTTCGGGGCGAACCTTTTAGCGAATAAGCACACACATCCCAAGTCCTGGCCAGAGTTCACCTCAGGTGAGGTCGACCGTTTCCCCTAATATGTCAACTTAATCGCCGTCAGAAGCCTTGAAGAGCGGTTTACCCGTGGCCGTTTTTGCAACTGCAACGTAAAGTGTACCTAAAAATGCGATCGCATTTTTAGGTACAATCTTTTTCTTGCCTCTGACGGGGTTTTATTTCCGAGTTCTCCTGCCACCAAGATCATTTCATTCTGATTTCCATGGACCGATAGTGTCCTTCCAGTCCCTCCCAGTGCGTAAATCGCTTTACATCTTCCTCAAATCGTCTCAATGCCTTTTCGCTAAACTGAATTAGATTAATCCTCTTTTGAAAATCCTCTACACCCAGGGCTGATGCGTACCTGGCTGTGCCTGCTGTGGGAAGAATGTGGTTGGGCCCTGCCAAATAGTCGCCGATAGCTTCGGGAGTATGTGAACCAAGGAAGACGGCTCCCGCATTTTTCACCGACTTTGCCAGACGTCTTGGATTCTCCACACTCAGCTCGAGGTGTTCTGGCGCAATCCTGTTGGCTAGGTTAATGGCATGGAGAAGATCTTTGACAATCAGGATGGCGCCTCTCTGGCCGAGGCTTTTGTGTGCAATCTTCTTTCTCTTCAGAGTCGAGAGCTGTTTCCTGATTTCTACTTCCACTTTTTCTGCAAAAGATTCTGAGGGTGTGATCAGAATAGCAAGCGCCCTCTCATCATGTTCGGCCTGGGAGATCAAGTCCGCTGCCACAAAGGCTGGAGGAGTTTTTCCGTCAGAGATGATGACAATCTCGCTCGGCCCTGCCACCATATCCAGATCCACAGCACCATAGACAAGTCGCTTGGCAATCGCCACATAACGATTGCCTGGGCCCACAATCTTATCTACCTTCGGAATTGATTCGGTTCCGAAGGCTAAGGCTCCGATTGCCTGTACCCCGCCCACTTGAAAGATCCGGTCCACTCCGGCCAGATCGGCGGCCACAAGAACTGCGGGACTGATTCCCATGGGCTGTGGGGGTGTGGTGATGAGGATTTCCTTAACGCCAGCCACTCTGGCTGGAATGGCAGCCATCAGCACGGTAGATGGATAGGATGCTTTTCCTCCTGGTACATAGATCCCTATCCTCTCTAGTGGTCTCACCACTTGCTCAATTCGGATCCCTTCTTCAATCCATTTGACCGTCCTTCTTTTTTTCGAAAGCTGATGAAATCTCCGGATGCGATGGCTGGCCTTCTTCAGGGTTTCTAAGAAATCGCGCGGAATTTCCCCGTGGGCTTTTTGCATCACTTCCCTCTTCACCTCGAGTTGAGAACGGAGGAGTCGAACATGGTCGAAACATTCCGTGTAGCAAAGAAGAGTTTCGTCTCCCTTTTTCTTGACATTCCTCAGAATGGTTCGGACCTCTCCCTCAAGGCGAGAAGGATCCTCTGCAATCCTTCTCTCTATACCTGAAAGATATTGGTTAAAACTTTCTTCTCCGCTTCGAAGAATCCTCATGCAAAATACCTCATCAAGGCTAAAGCCTTAAGTTACACTTTTAAATTATTATTCCGCACTCCCCCGGCTAGGTCGGGGCAGGCGCAATTGCGAATCCGAAATTCTAATCCCCTTCTTTCACCCTCTTGATATTGGCTCCGAGTCGGGCCAATTTCTTGTCCAGCCCATCATAACCTCGATCCAGATGATAGACCCTCGAGACCTCTGTCACCCCATCCGCAGCAAGGCCCGCAACAATAAGGGAAGCGCTTGCCCTTAGGTCAGTTGCCATCACCTGGGCTCCACTCAGGCTCTCAATGCCCTGGATAATCGCCGCATTTCCCTGGATCCGGATATCCGCTCCCATTCTTTGAAGTTCGTTGACATGTATGAACCGATTTTCAAAGATCGTTTCAGTGATGATGCTAAGTCCTCTGGCATGCGACATCAGGGTCATAAACTGAGCCTGCATGTCTGTGGGGAACCCGGGATAGGGTTGTGTCTTCACATCGACGCTCTTGATCCTGCGGCTTCCCACGACCCTCACCCCTTCTCCTTCTGGATCGATCTCCATTCCCGTCTCTCGCAATTTATGGATGACTGCTTCCATATTGTTGAAGGGACAGTGGAGAAGTTTGATGTTACCCCGCGTTAATCCGGCCGCCACCATCAGTGTGCCTGCTTCTATCCGGTCAGGGATGATCGTATGCTCCACCGCATGAAGTGATTCCACACCTTCGATCTGGATGATGCTCGTACCTGCTCCTTCGATTTTCGCTCCCATCCTTTGAAGGACTTTGGCAAGATCAACGACTTCCGGTTCCATGGCGGCGTTCTGTAAAACGGTCTTGCCTTTGGCCAATGTGGCTGCCATCATTAGGTTTTCAGTTCCGGTCACTGTTATGGTGTCAAATGAGATGTCTGCCCCTTTCAACCGATCCGCTTTTGCCTCCACATATCCTTTCCGGAGATCGATCTTTGCTCCCATGGCTTCAAGACCCATGAGGTGCAGATTGATAGGCCTGGCGCCGATGGCGCACCCTCCTGGGAGAGAGACTCTCGCTTTTCCCATTCGGGCCACCAGAGGACCCAGGACGAGGATGGAAGCCCTCATCGTCTTGACCAGGTCGTAAGGGGCTTCTTCGTTCGAGATCTCAGTGGCATCGATCCGATACGCCCCGTCTTCCTCTCGGACTTTCATCCCGAGATTCTTCAGAACCTTCCCAATGGTCAGGATATCCCTCAGTTTAGGAACATTATGGAAGAGATTCTCTCCCTCTGTCAGGAGGGAAGCGACAAAAATGGGAAGGGAGGCATTCTTTGAACCGCTCACTTCCACTTCTCCGATCAACCTCTCCCCGCCCCGTATGATGATCTTATCCATCTTTAAACCTCAAATCCGAAATCCGAATATCGAAACTCGAAACAAATTTCAAATCCAAATTCAAAATTCAAAAAAGCTTTCTTTCGTTTTGATCATTTATGTTTTGAAGGTTCGTGCTTGTTTCGAAATTCGGATTTCGTGCTTCGAATTTATGACTTACGCTGTGCTTTCACTACCCTTTCAATTCCTGCAAGATCCTTCACCCTCTCGGTCTTGCCAAAACAGCCTTCAACCTCGATCATCTGACAAACGCAGGACGCCTGATGGCTTCCCACTTCCAAGAGGATCCATCCTTCCTTCTTCAAATAAGAAGGAAGTTGAGAAATCAATCTTTGATAAAACTCAAGGCCGTTTGTTCCACCCTTCAGCGCGATGATTGGCTCATGATCCCTCACCTCTCTTGAGAGATCTGTTATTTCCGAATCGGAGAGGTAGGGAGGATTCGAAAGAATCAGGTCAAAAGCCTCTCCCGGATGAAATGGATCCAGGAGATCACCTCTCACAAATTCGATCTTATGGGAAAGGCCTGCCTGTTGCGCATTCTCTCGGGCTACCATGAGTGCCTCACCCGAGAGGTCCGTGGCAACGAGGAAAATATTTTTCACTTCTCCTGCTAATGAGATGGCAATGGCTCCGCTTCCCGTTCCCAATTCTAAAACAGAAGGAATTTTTTTGGAAGGAATTTTTGTGAGGCTCAAAAGAGCCTCTTCAACCAGATGTTCTGTCTCCGGTCTTGGAATGAGGACACGGGGATCAACCTTAAGATTGAAGGACCAGAATTCCTGATGTCCTAAAATATATTGCAGGGGCTCTCCAGAGACTCTTCTTCGGATCAACCCTTCCAGCGTCTTTCTCTCACCCTCCTCTAACTGGTTGTGGAGTCGTATGTAAAGTTCCTCTCTGCTGAGGTAAATTGATCGGGCCAGCAGGAGCTCCCCATTGAGCCGGGGATTCTCAATCCCGTGGTCTCTCAAGTAGTCGGTCGCCCAGTTGAGTGCCTCCAGGATAGTCATGGTCTTTCTCAAGAGGGTTCAAGGATTCCAGGGTTCATGGGTTCTATTTTTTCTAAAATATAGCATGTCGCTTGACCCCACGAACCCTCGACCCCTTGAATCCTATTCTTTATCCTTTGAGTGCTTCTGCCTGGTAGTGGGTGGTCAATTTATCGATGATCTCATCGATCTCACCGTCTAATATCTCGCTTAACCGGTAGAGAGTCAAACCGATTCGATGGTCTGTCATCCTTCCCTGTGGAAAGTTATAAGTCCGAATGCGCTCGCTCCGTTCCCCGGTTCCCACCTGGTTCTTTCTCTGCGCAGAGATCTCTTTCTCCTTCTCCTGTCTCGCATGATCGAGTAATCTCGCTTTCAGAATCTTAAGAGCCTTCGCCTTATTCTTATGTTGAGACTTTTCGTCCTGGCAGGAGACCACCATATTGGTTGGAAGATGGGTAATTCGGACAGCCGAATCCGTCGTATTGACACTTTGTCCTCCTGGGCCTGAAGACCGGAAGATGTCGATTCGTAGGTCGTTTGGATCAATCTGAACCTCCACATCCTCTGCTTCTGGTAGAATGGCCACGGTTACGGTTGAGGTATGGATCCGTCCCTGGGACTCTGTTACAGGAACCCTCTGAACACGATGAACACCGCTCTCATACTTCAGCCGGCTGTAAACCCCCTTGCCCTCGATCATGGCAATGACCTCTTTGAAGCCTCCAACCCCCGTGAAGCTCCTGCTCATGATCTCTACTCGCCACCGGTTTCTCTCCGCATATTTTCCATACATCCTGAACAGGTCTGAGGCAAAGAGCCCTGCCTCATCTCCTCCGGTTCCTGCCCGGATTTCAAGAAGGATGTTTTTTTCATCGTTCGGATCTTTCGGAAGAAGGGCAAAGCGGAGATCCTCCACCAGCTTCTCTTTTTCTGAGTCGAGCCGACTAAGATCTTCCTTAACCATCCCTTTCATCTCTTCATCTTCGTCACCGGCAAGGAGCTGACGGTTTCCTTGGATCTCTTCTTCCAGTTTCTTCAACTTTCGATAGAGGTCAACCACTTTCCCCAATTCCGAAAACTCCTTAGCCACTTTCTGAAGCTCGGCCTGATTGTTGATCACTTCCTGCTGGCTCAGGAGGTGTGAGAGCGTTTCGTATCGGCGTTCTACTTCCTCTAATTTCTCAAACATCTTTTTTACTCCTAAATTCTCCTTCTCTCCATCTCCAGCACTTCCTGAAGGGCGCGCAGCGCTACTTCGATCTGGGGGTCGGTAGGCTCCTTTGCTGTGAGCCTCTGGAGCCAGAGACCGGGCTGGATGATGAAGCGCACTCCTCCCTGGTTTCGCTTTCGATCGGTAAACCGAATGATCTCATAGGAAAGCCCCGCAATGAAAGGAATGAAGATGATTCTTGAAGCCACTTTATAGCCGAATGGGAGGTGGTGTGGAACAAGGGCAAATATCAGAATACTCACCACCATCACAATAAGAAGAAAGTTCGTCCCGCACCTTGGATGGAGATATCCGAATGGTTTCACCCGTTCGACACTCAATGTCTCGCCTGCCTCAAAGGCAAAGATCGACTTATGTTCTGCGCCATGATATTGGAAAACCCGTTTAATCTCTTTTAAAAAAGAGATGGCCCGGATATAGGCGAGAAAGATGGACAACCGGATAAGGCCATCTATTAGGTTGAAGAGCAATCCACTTGTTGAAAGGATCGGAAAGAACCACTTCAATCCCTTTGTTAGAAAGAGAGGCACAAGAAAGAAGAGAAAGATTCCAAAGGAGAGGGCCACGCCAAAAGTGATGCTCATCGCCCAGGAACTGATCTCCTGCTTGCCTTCCTCTTCTGGAAGGGCTTGATTGGCAGAGAAGTGAAGGGCCCGGATTCCCAGGGCAAGGGCTGAAATCAAGCCAATGATGCCCCTCACTATAGGAAATTTAAAGAAGAAGTTCTTTTCCGAGAAGAATTTTAATCCTTCCTTCTTGACCACGATTTCACCATCGGGCTTACGGACGGCAATGGCCATGGAGTGGGGAGAGCGCATCATTACCCCTTCGATGACCGCCTGTCCGCCGACGCGCATTGGCCCCTCTTCTTTTTTAGGTGTAAACCAATTCCTCAGAGAACGCCCCTGTGAAGGGTTTCTTCTCTCAAAAAACATTTTAATCCTCCAGATGAACTAATGCTGAATTCCCGATTCTAACAGGGGGAAGGATGGTATGGATTGTAAATTCCCAGATCTCCTAAGGACCAGATGATTCAGGGTTTCCATTTGAATAGGAAGGTAAGAAGGTAACCGGTCGATCTCATTCGGTTTTTTCAATCTTCTCTCCATATTTCTTCTTAAAGCGTTCGATTCTGCCTGCGGAGTCCACAAATTTTTGTTTGCCCGTATAAAAGGGATGGCATTTCGAACAGATTTCCACGTGGATCTCTTTCTGTGCGCTATCTGTTTCAAAAGTTGCTCCACAGGCGCATTTGATCACAGTCTCATAAACCTTGGGGTGAATATCCTTCCTCATCTTTCTATTGCCTCCAATACTCTATTTTACTGATTTTCTAATGATTTTCAACCGTGGGGTACAAATTTCATGGACAGGGTCCTATCCGATTACCCCACATTCTTATTGATTCATCGAATCAAGAAAATCCCGGTTACTCTTGGTGGCGTGCATTTTCTCGAGAAGAAACTCCATGCTGTCGACCGAATTCATCGGCTGGAGCACCTTTCTCAAGAGCCAGATGCGGTTTATATCATTGGCAGCAAGGAGGAGTTCCTCTTTTCGTGTGCCAGATCGCTGAATATCGATGGATGGAAAGACCCTCCGATCCACCAACCGCCGATCCAGATGGATCTCCATATTTCCCGTTCCTTTAAACTCCTCGAAGATCACTTCGTCCATCCGGCTTCCTGTATCGATCAGGGCTGTGCCGATGACGGTGAGGCTCCCCCCTTCCTCGATATTTCTTGCCGCACCGAAAAACCGCTTCGGTTTCTGCAGGGCGTTGGCATCGACTCCGCCGGAGAGGACCTTGCCGCTTGGCGGGACGACCGTATTGTAAGCCCTGGCCAGACGGGTGATGCTGTCCAGAAGGATCACCACATCCTTCTGATGCTCCACCAGCCGCTTGGCCTTCTCAATCACCATCTCCGCCACCTGAACATGTCGCTGGGCCGGTTCATCAAACGTGGAACTGATCACCTCGGCATCGACGGAGCGTTCCATATCGGTCACTTCTTCAGGCCGTTCATCGATGAGGAGGACGATAAGCGTGATCTCTTTGTGGTTCTTCGTAATGCTGTGGGCAATGGCCTGGAGAAGCATGGTCTTGCCTGTCCGCGGAGCAGCAACGATAAGGCCTCTCTGTCCCTTTCCAATGGGGGTGAGAAGATCCATGACGCGTGCGGAGTAGTTGTTCCTATCTCCATCCATCTCCAGGAAGATCTTTTCCTGAGGATAAAGGGGCGTCAGATTGTCAAACAGGATCTTGTCCCGCGCTACCTCCGGGTCTTCATAATTGACCATCTCCACCTTCAGCATGGCAAAGTATCTTTCCGTGTCTTTAGGTGGACGGATCTGGCCTGAGACCGTGTCGCCTGTTCGGAGGTTAAATCGCCGGATCTGTGAGGGCGAGATATAGATGTCGTCAGGCCCGGGCAGATAGTTGTAATCGGGCGCCCTCAGAAAACCGAAGCCGTCGGGCAGGATTTCAAGCACCCCTTCCCCGAAGATCAGACCGTTCTTCTCGGTCTGGGCCTGAAGGATGGCAAAGATGAGGTCCTGTTTCCTCATCCCGGTCGCTCCCTCGACATTCAGTTCCCTTGCGATCTTTGTCAATTCATTGATTTTCTTCTTCTTCAAATCTTTGATGTTCATAATCCTTCTTTTTTCCTCCTCGTTTACTAATCCATCGGTCTCCTTCTCTTCTGAAGGGCGATCTTTCTCAATTCTTGAAATACCTCTCTGGCTCTCTTACGGGTCTGTGCGACCGTGCCCTCATTTCGAATGACGAAGTTGGCTATTTTCACCTTTTCCTTGATATTCATCTGGGAGGCGATGATCTTCCTCGTCTCCTCCTCGCTCATGCCCGCCCTCTTCCTCAGCCTCTCGACCTGCTGCGTCTTCTTTGAGGTGACGACCACGACCCGGTCCATCTCCTGATGAAACCCTGTCTCCACTAACAATGGGACATCGAAGACGACGATGGCGTTGGGAGCTTTTCTCTTGATCTGCCTTACCCTCTTCCCCATCTCTTTTTCAATCCGGGGATGAAGGATCTCGTTCAATAATCTTCTCTGTCTGGAATCGGAAAAGGCGATGTCTGCTAATCTCTTCCGATGGATGGTTCCGTTTTTTTGAAGGATCTCTTTTCCGAAGGTCCGTGTGAGCTCTCTCCATGCGGGAGAATGCGGCTTAACCAACTCCCTTGCGATCTGGTCTGCATCAATGAGGTGCGCCCCCTCCTCCTTAAATATCCTGGAGACCGTTGTCTTACCGCCGGCCACCCCTCCGGTCACTCCAACGATGAGCATTCCTCACCTTCGCTCCCATGCACCCTGAAATCATCCACAATCGATATAGGTTACGGTTACGAAAACAGATTGATGGATAGTCAAAACGGTTATGTTTGACGATGCTCGTATCGAAGTCTGAAGCTCGATACTGGATACTCGAGTTTCAAGTTTCGAATGACGAGCCTCGATACGAGCTTCAACAACGACATCCGCTATTTATTAATCAGATGTCGAGCCGCCTGACAAAGAGGGCATTCTCTTCAATGAAGTGGCGGCGCTGCTCCACTTCGTCCCCCATCAGGATACTGAAGGTTTCATCCGCCTCGATCGCATCCTCCACCCTCACCTTGAGAAGGGTCCGTTTCTCAGGATTCATCGTCGTCTCCCAGAGCTGTTCGGGATTCATCTCTCCCAATCCTTTATATCTCTGGATCGAGAGCCCTTCCTTTCCCAGATGGCTCAGCGATTCCAGAAGGCCCTCCATTCTTTCGACCATCACGGGTTTTCCTTTTTCCACCAGGTGATAGGGAGGGGGAGCCATTTCTTGAATCTCCTGATAAACCTGAAAGAGGTTCCGATATTCGACCGATGCGATCAGATCCCATTGGACCCGGCATCGAAGGCTTTTCCCTCCGTTGGATTCCTGAACTTCGAAGCCGTAGAGGTTATGTTCCTCGTCCCGGTAGAGGTCGAAGACTTCAAACCCGACTTTTCTCAGGCGCTTCTGCAGGTCGGCGATCTTTCCTTTCTCCTCGAATGTCGCTTTGCTCCGGACCTCCTGTTCAATGAGGACATTGAGAAGCGCCCCGGGGATGCCCTTCTTCTGGAGTCTCTGCGTCAAGTCGTGATGGAGAAAGATTTTTTCCAGCAATCCGGCCAGTTTCTTTTCAGCCAACTTCTTCTTCGTCTTCTCCACGGTCACCTCGCTTTTAGCAATGGCCCGATTCATCAGGTACCGGTTGAACTCCTCCTCGTTCTTGATATAGGTCTCACTCCTGCCCTCCATCACCTTGAAGAGAGGGGGCTGAGCAATATAGAGGAATCCCTTTTCGATCACTTCCGGCATCTGGCGATAGAAGAAGGTGAGAAGCAGGGTGCGGATATGCGATCCATCCACATCGGCATCGCTCATGATGATGATGCGGTGGTAACGAATTCGATGAATATCATAATCCTCTTTCCCGATCCCCGCGCCCAGAGCTGAGATGAGGATTCGAATCTCCTCGTTGGATAACATCTTATCAAATCTTGCCTTCTCCACGTTGAGGATCTTTCCTTTGATGGGAAGGATGGCCTGGGTTGTTCGATCGCGCCCCTGTTTTGCAGATCCGCCAGCCGAATCTCCCTCGACGATGAAGATCTCGCTTCGCTGTGGGTCCTTTTCTTGACAATCAGCCAGCTTTCCGGGCAGAGAATCGGTCTCCAGCGCTCCTTTTTTCCGACTCAGTTCCCGTGCCCTTCGAGCCGCCTCCCTCGCTCTGGCCGAATCGATCACCTTGGTGATCATCTTCCTGGCCAGAGAAGGATTCTCCTCGAAGAAACTCCCTAATTTCTCATTGACCAGGGCCTCCACTAATCCTTTCACTTCGCTGTTGCCCAGCTTGGTCTTGGTCTGGCCTTCAAACTGAGGCTGGGGGATCTTGACGCTGATCACCCCGGATAATCCCTCGCGGGTATCATCGCCGGTGATATTCTCTTTGACACCCTTCATCAGATTGGCATTGGTTGCATACTGGTTGATCGTTCGAGTCAGGGCCGTCTTAAAGCCGATGAGGTGGGTTCCTCCCTCGTGGGTATTGATATTGTTGGCGAAGGAGAAGAGGTTCTCCGCATACCCATCGTTATACTGGAAGGCAATCTCTACGTCGATCCCGTTTTTCACACCCTGGATGTAAACAGGTTTCGGATGGATGCAGTTCTTATTCTTATTCAGAAATTCGATGAAGGAGAGGATCCCGCCTTTATAGAAGAAGTCATGTCGTTTCCCGGATCGTTCGTCCTCAATGCTGATGGACAGGCCTTTATTCAAAAAGGCCATCTCCCTGAGTCTCTGGGAAAGGAGATCGAAGCTGAACTGGACGGTTTCAAATATTTCTGAATCGGCTTTAAATCGGACCTGGGTTCCTGTATGTTTCGTTTTTCCGGTGACCTCCAGTTTTGTGGTGACCTCCCCTCTTTCATACACCTGATGATAGACCTTTCCATCCCTCCGGATTTCGAGGTCGATATACTCCGAAAGGGCGTTGACCACAGAGAGACCCACCCCATGGAGGCCTCCGGAGATCTTATAGCTCCGATTGTCAAACTTACCTCCGGAGTGGAGTTTTGTCATGACCACTTCGACGGCTGGTCTATTTTCCTTCTCGTGCAGGTCAACTGGAATGCCCCGGCCATTGTCCCGAACCGTTACGCTTTGATCGATATGGATGATCACTTCTATCTTGTCGCAGTGACCGGCCAGGGCTTCATCGATGCTATTGTCCACTAACTCATGGACAAGATGGTGAAGACCTTCCACGCCGGTATTGCCGATATACATCGCTGGCCTTTTTCGAACCGCTGAGAGTCCCTCTAAGACCTTGATTTGTTCTGCGGTATATTGTTCAGGCGTCTCTGTCATTCATTCTCCTTCTCTAAATAAAAATTAATTAAATCCTCATCGGCATAATGATGCAGATTTGATGGGATGAAGGTTGGGAGGGTTGTGGACGGATCATTCCTGGATTTCCTTCATCTTTAAACTCCAACAGGATTTCTTCGGTGTCAAAGGATTGAATGGCCTCAATTAAATATCTCGCATTGAAACCGATATCAACCGAAGGGCCTTCGTACTGAAGATCGACCTCTTCCTTGGCGTCTCCAAAATCCTGGTGGTAGGAGGAGAGTTCCATTACATTCTTTTTAAGGGAGAGTTTCACCCCCTCTGCCCTTTCGCTTGCCATGGTAGAAACCCTTTTTAAAGATCCATACAATATCTCTTTCCCCACTTTTAATTTCTTATCATTATTTTTGGGAATGACCTGCTCATATTCTGGAAATTCACCTTCAATTAAACGTATGACCATTAAAGATTTTCCCATCTTAAAAAAGGCGTGGGTGTTGTTAACAAAGACCCCCATCTCCCCTTCCCCATCTTTTTCTCCCAATATCTTTTTAATCTCCAAAACCCCTTTTTTAGGGATGATGAGTCCTTTTTCAACTCCCTTGATCATCTGCCCTTCCCGATCAACGAGAGAGAGGCGGTGCCCATCAGTTGCAACCATCCTGAGGAATTCCTTTCCTTCTATTTTCTGCTGGGTTAAAAGAATTCCGTTTAGATGATACCGTGAATCCTCATTAGAGGCGGCAAAGACCGTCTTTTCAATCATCTCCCTGATCATTCGGGTTGGAATGGGTGTAAAGGACTTTTCCTGCCATGCAGGGAGAGATGGAAATTCCTCAGGATCGAGACCAGCAATATTAAAAATGGATTTTCCGCACTTTAGATGGATCCAGTGATTCTCCTTTTTTTGAATTTGGATGGTCTGTTCTGGTAATTCACGAATAATCTCATATAATTTTTTGGAGGAGATAGAAGCTTTTCCTTCTTCTTTGATGGTTGCATTCAATTCTTCCTGAATTCCTGTTTCTAAATCTGTTCCTGTCAAAAAAAGTGAATTCTTTTTCCATTCCATATAAATATGAGAGAGAATGGGAAGGGTTGTTTTTCTACCTGCAATTCCTTGCATTAAACTTAACCCTTTTAAAAATTCCTTTTTATCGATTTCAAAATGTGCCATCTTTCCCTCCTATGTATTATTCTATATTAAATAGATATATCATCATATTATTCTATCTCTGTGGAAATGAAGAAAAAGACTGTAAGTCATAAAAAGAATAGATGATTTAATATGAAATTTAATGTGAAGAATAAAAATAAATTTTTAATAAATAATGTTGTATTTTTCTTTTCCTCCTTTTTAAACAATCTTTCAACCAGATTTATGACTTAATTTGAGATTGTAAATTTTTAATCATCTCTTTAAAAGAGGGTTGATTGGACATCCTTTCCTCCACTTTCTTAATGGAATGGAGGATGGTGGAGTGGTCTTTCCCTCCAAATTTTTCCCCTATTTCCATTAGTGAAAAATCCGTAAATTTTCGAGAGAGATAAATAGCCACCTGACGGGGAAGCACAAACCCCTTATTCTTTCTTTTCACCTTGAAGTCGGAAATTTTAATATTAAAATAATTGGCCACTACCTTCTGGACCATTTCTATAGAGATTAGTTCATCCTTGGGTTTAATAATATTTTTTAACACTTCTTTGGCCATACTGAGATCAACCGGCGTCTGGGAGAGAGAAGCGAACGCACCGATGCGGATGAGGCATCCCTCTAACATCCTGATATTGGAATCAATTTGAGAAGCCAGAAAAAAGGCGACATCATTGGGAAGGGGAATATTTTCATTCTCCGCTTTCTTTCTAAGAATAGCCACCTTGGTTTCAATATCCGGCGGTTGAATATCGGCGATCAACCCCCACTCGAAACGTGAACGGAGACGCTCCTCAAAATTTGGAATATCTTTTGGGAACTTATCGCTCGTGACGACAATCTGTTTTTTTGCCTCATAAAGGGAGTTGAAGGTATGAAAAAACTCCGCCTGGGTTCTCTCTTTTCCGGCGATGAACTGGATGTCGTCAATCAGCAGAATATCCATCCGCCGATATTTGTTTCTAAACTCCTCCATCTTCTCAAAACGGATAGAATTGATCATCTCGTTGGTAAATTCCTCGGCCGATGTGTAAAAGACCTTCTTTGCATCGGGAACAATACGCTGCTGAAGGATATGATTTCCGATGGCATGAAGCAAATGGGTCTTTCCCAACCCCACCCCTCCGTAGATGAAAAGGGGATTATAGTTCTTGGCAGGTGCGTTGGCCACCGCTAAACAGGCCGCATTGGCGAACTGATTGCTTGCTCCCACGACAAAATTTTCAAAAGAATAATTGACATTAAAGGGAGGCCGGAAGGTGGAAAGGGCCGGCGGGACATGATTGACTTGGGGAGAAGCCATGATTCCCCTACCCTCTTTCCCGCGTGAGGGAGGGTCAGTTTTTATTTTAAATTGAAGATGAAAAGGTTTCTGGGTCAGGAGAAAAAAGGCATCTTTGATCTGGCTTGAATAATGCTCGTTGATCCATTCCCTGAAAAAACGGTTAGGCACTTCCATCTCCACCTTATCGTCATTCACCGAAAGAAGTTGAATGGGTTTGATCCAGATATCGAAATTCTGTGGACCAATTCTCTCTTTAAGAGAATAAGTCACCTTAGACCATAGATCTTCCATTGACATGACCATGAGCGTTCAAGATAGGGCATGGAGAAAGGTTATGGAATGGACAGGCCAGACCAAAAAAGAAAAACTCCATTATTTCTAATAGGTTGCTTAACTCTTTTCACAATGTTTCCACAAATGTGGATAAATGAATTTAAAAAAGATTGAGGGGAAATGATTTGAGGAATAAACTTTAATTTTCAAACCAAGTATACCAATAACCCCATTTAAAAAAAAATTCAAGTATTTTTTTAAGTGGCTATAATCGACCGCTCAACCTGGGAATTTCTTCTTGGAGCGGAAATAGATTTCCGAGGAGATCTTATTTTGGAAACTTCAACTTCTTTGTAAACGATATTGAATTCTCTCACTCCTTTTCAGCCAGTTTGGCCACAGCCACAACCCGTTCCCCCTCTTCGAGCGTGATCAGCCTCACCCCCTGGGTGCTCCTTCCTTGGACCGGGATATCGGCAGCCCTCAAACGGATGATCTTTCCCTTGTTGGAAATGATCATCAGTTCATCCTCATCGATGATGGCCTTCACACCGACCACATCGCCTGTCTTCTTTGTCCTCTTCACGGTGAAGATGCCTGATCCTCCCCTATTCTGAGTACGGTATTCTGATGCCTGCGACCGCTTCCCATACCCGTGTTCGGTGACGGTCAACAGAGAGGTGTGGGGAACAACGACCTCCATTCCTACTACCTCATCGCTTTTGGAAAGTCGAATTCCACGGATGCCATGCGCTGTGCGCCCCATCTCTCTGATCTGATTTTCAGCAAAATGAATGGCTTTCCCCAGTTTTGTCCCGATAAAGAGATAACGCTCGCCGTCGGTCAATTTGGTGGAAATAAGCTCATCCCCTTCATCGAGTCCGATCGCAATGATGCCTCCCGCCCGAGGATTGCTGTAGGCTTCGAGGGCTGTCTTCTTGATCGTTCCTTTCTTAGTGATAAAGGTAATAAACTTCCCCGGCGAGAAATCTTTTAGAGAGAGTATGGCAGTGACTTTCTCCTCGGGGCTGAGGTTGAGTAGATTGATGATGGCCTTTCCACGGGTGATGCGTCCGGCTTGAGGGATTTCATGAACCTTCTTCCAAAAGATCTTTCCGGCATCAGTGAAAAAGAGGAGGTAATCATGGGTGGATGCGATAAAGAGGTCTTCGACAAAATCCTCCTCTTTCACATTGATCCCCACCTTCCCTTTTCCGCCGCGATGTTGGCTTCGGTAGAGGCTGATGGGATTTCTCTTGATATATCCCGTATGGGTGATCGTGACGACCATATCCTCTTCGGCGATAAGGTCCTCAATTTTGATCTCCGGAGCGACGTCCACGATTTCAGTACGTCTCTCGTCACCATAGGTGTCACGGATCGAAACGAGTTCTTCCTTGATCACGTTGAGCATCAACCGCTCACTGGCGAGGATGTCCTTGAGGCGGTTGATCAGTTTGATCGTCTCTTCATACTCTTCGATAATCTTTCGCTGCTCCAGGTTGGTGAGGCGTTGGAGTCTCATGTCGAGGATGGCCTGCGCCTGTTCGTCAGAAAAGGCGAACCGATCCATCAACCGCTCCTTAGCTTCCTTCGGGGTTTTAGAAGCCCTGATCGTGGCGATGATGGCATCGATCTGATCGATTGCCTTCTTAAGACCTTCGAGGATATGCGCTCTTGCCTCTGCCTTCCTCAGCTCGAAGAGCGATCGGCGAGTGACTACCTCTCTCCGGTGTTGGAGGAAAAGATAGAGCATCTCTTTGAGAGGGAGGAGCTTGGGTTGGTTCTGATGGATGGCCAGGAGAATGATTCCGAAGGAAGTCTGCATCTGGGTATTTTTATAGAGCTGGTTGAGAATGACCTCCGGCACCTCATTACGCTTAAGTTCGATGACCACTCTCATGCCTTCACGGTCCGATTCGTCCCGGACGCTGGCAATGCCTTCGATTACTTTCTCCTGAGCCAGCTCTGCGACCCTTTCAATCAGTTTGGCCTTATTCGTCTGATAGGGAAGTTCTGTAATGACGATGCTCTCTCTCTCCCCTTTCCTATCCCTCTCAATGATCGCCCTGGCCCGAAGCTGGATCACGCCCTTCCCTGTCTCATACGCCGCCTTAATGCCTTCCTGGCCGTAGATGAACCCACCCGTAGGAAAATCAGGCCCCGGGATGTGTGACATTAATTCCCGTGAAGAAATCTCCGGGTCATCGATGAGAGCGATCAATCCGTTAATCGTTTCGTTCAGATTGTGAGGAGGAATGTTGGTGGCCATGCCCACAGCAATCCCAGAGGAACCATTGACAATCAAGTTTGGAAATCGGGCAGGCAGAACAAAAGGTTCTTCGAGGGATTCGTCATAATTCGGAACAAAGTCGACCGTCTCCTTGTCGATATCGGCTAACAGCTCGCTTGAGAGTTTGGCCATGCGAATTTCGGTATACCGCATGGCTGCTGGCGGATCGCCGTCAACAGAGCCGAAGTTTCCCTGACCATCGATCAGGGTATAACGGAGCGAAAAATCCTGTGCCATCCTGACAATGGAATCATAGACAGCCATATCTCCATGGGGATGATATTTTCCAATGACATCCCCGACGATTCGGGCCGATTTTTTATAAGGTTTGTCCCAATCATTATTCAGTTCGTTCATCGCGAAGAGAATGCGCCGGTGAACGGGTTTGAGGCCATCGCGTACATCCGGTAAGGCCCTGCCAATGATGACACTCATCGCATAGTCCATATAGGACTTTTTCATCTCATCCTCGATATTAACCGGGATGGCAAGCTGATATTCATTCATGATCGCCTCTGAAATAATCGACGAATTTTATTGGAAAAATTTAATATAATTGAACCTCATCTGTCAACAGAAATTCGAGACGGGCTTGACTTTTCAGAAGAAATTAGGTTAACTGAAAAAGATTAATTATTTCAAAAAATAAGACGCCCTAAAAAAGAGGGATTCAATGAAGAGAACATATCAGCCAAGCAATATCAGACGAAAGAGAACCCATGGTTTTCTGGAGAGGATGTCCACACGCAGTGGTCGCAATATCCTCAAGCGAAGAAGAGCCAAGGGGAGAAAAAGGCTAACCGTTTAGTGAAAGGGTTGTTCCGGTTCGCTAAGAAAGAGAGGCTCACCCTTCCCCAGGACTTCAGAAGGGTGATGAAGTCAGGAAAGAAAATCGCCTCAAAGCATTACCTACTTTTTCTCCTGGAGAGCGAGAGGGAATACCATCGATTGGGAATTGTAGTAAAGAAAGAGATTGGCCCGGCTAACCTCCGTAACAGAATGAAGCGTTATCTTAGAGAATTCTTTCGACTCCATAAGCATCAAATCAAAGGTACGCTTGATATGATCATCCTGGTAAAGAAAGGGAGCCTTCCCAATCGATACAGGGAGACCGAAGAAGAGTTGAGAAAGGTCTTGATATGATCGGAAAGAGGTTGACTGCAATTCTAAAATGGGCGATACTGTTTCTGATCCATACCTATCAACATACCCTTTCGCTCACATTTGGACCTTGTTGTCGTTTTTATCCCTCCTGCTCCTCTTATGCTATTGAGTCGATCGAAAGGTTTGGAATATTAAAAGGGATTTGGTTTTCCCTGAGGAGAGTCATCAGATGCCATCCATTTAACCCCGGCGGTTATGATCCCGTTACTGAAATCAATAAAAATCTATAGGAAGGAAGATCAGAAGAGCCAATGATGGATAAAAGGGCTTTATTAGCGATTTTATTAACATTTGTTGTTATTTTCTTTTGGGGAATTATTCAGTCAAAATTCTTTCCCCAGCCACCTGCCGATCAGCCCCCAAAAGAGGTCAAAAAGGAAGAAATTGTTCCTCCTGATAAGAAAGAGATAAAGCCCGTAAAAGATGAAAAGCCGATCTCCAAGCCAGAGATCGTTATAAAGAAAGAAACCGTCGTAGAAACAAACAACTACATAGCTATATTTACTAATGATGACGCAAGGTTAAAGCATTTCAGGCTAAAGAATTATGAAGATAGAGTGGAAGAATCTTCTCTTGCCATAAAGCTGACTCAGTTCTTCCAGGAACTCTTTGGTGGCAAGATTGAGAAGCCAAAGAAACCAGAACTCCTCGATCTTGTGAATACAAATGATGGTGAAGGGCTTCCTTTGGGACTGGTCATTGCCCCCTCCCCTGATAGTGGCGGATGGGAGGTGGATAAAGAGAAACTCAATCTTCTGAAAACAGAAGAAAAAGGAGAAGTCATTTTTTCGAAAATCTTAAGTAACAATTTGAAATTATTAAAAAAATATACTTTTTCTTCTGATAAAAATGTTATTGACCTCGAAGTAGAGATACAGAACACCACCTCAAATGAAATCTCAACACAGATTGGACTGGAATGGATAGGAAAGGTAGAGCTTGAGAAATTTTCAGACAATGGAAATAAAGATTTAGGTTTGAAATTTGCTTTTCAGAATGATCAGAAAGTTGAGAGAAAAGATCTTGGGGGAGTGAGCGCATCTGGTTGCACTCCGGGTTGCGGATCTCCAAAGAAGAAAATAGACCCTTTTGAGTCTTCCGATCAAGGGATGATCAGATGGTATGCCTTTGAGGGAGAGTATTTTGCTGCCCTTCTGATCCCGCCCTCTTCTGAAAAAAATATACTTCTGAATGTCAAAGGTGATGATAAAAACATACTAAAAGCGCAGTTGGCCACCTCTCCTTCAACCATACCGCCCAAAGGAGTCATTCGGACGAATTACAGAGTCTATTTAGGTCCCAAAGTTGTGGATCCCCTGAAAGAACTGGGTGTGGGAGCGGAAAGTTTAATTGACTTTGGCTTCTTTACGATTGTTGCAAAACCCCTACTCTGGTTCCTTAAAATGAGCAACAACGTCACAAAGAATTTCGGGATCGACATCATCATTCTCAGCATTTTGATCAAAATTATCTTCCTTCCCTTGACGCAGATTAGTATGAAATCGATGAAGGAGATGCAGAAGGTCCAGCCGGAAATGGGCCGGCTCAAGGAGCAGTTCAAGAATGATAAAGCAAGGCTTCAGCAGGAGATCATGCTCCTCTACAAGAGACGAAAGATAAATCCAATGAGCGGCTGCCTGCCCATGCTCGTTCAGATCCCAGTCTTTATTGCCCTTTACAATGCCTTGCAGAATTCGATAGAAATGAGACATGCCCCATTCATCCTCTGGATTATGGATCTCTCTGCAAAAGATCCCATCTATGTTACGCCCATCATTATGGGCGCAACTATGGTCATCCAGCAGAAGATGACCCCTACGGCCGCAGATCCGGCACAGGCAAAGCTTTTCATGCTGATGCCGATTATGTTTACCTTTCTCTTTCTCAACTTTCCCTCTGGCCTGGTCTTATACTGGATGGTCACCAATGTCTTATCTATTGCGCATCAATACTACATGAACAAAAAATAATGAGGATGGACCTTTGAAAGAGGAAGTCATAGAAATTGCCGGGAGAATGATGAGGGAACTTCTGGAGCGCATGGGAATGAAGGCCCAAGTGGAAGTTTCCTTAGGAGGAGAGGATCTCTATCTTAACATCTCTGGAGAAAAGGAAGAGATTCTGATTGGAAAACATGGCCGTACGCTCGAATCCCTTCAATTTCTCTTTAACCGAATGATAAACAAACAACTTAAGGAAGGGATCAGGGTCTTTATCGATGTAAACCGTTATAAAGAGCGAAGAGCCGATTCTTTGACGAAGATGGCTGTTCGGCTCGGAGAAAGGGTTAAAAGGGCGGAGAAACCTCTTACGATTGGCCCTTTCAACTCTCATGACCGAAGAATCATTCATTTGGCTCTAAAGGAAGAACCCACCCTGGCAACGGAAAGCCTTGGGGAGGGGGAGATGAAAAGAATCAAGATTATTCCCAAAAGTCAAACCCCTTGAAAAAAAGTATCGTTGCATGGTAACGGTAAGGATGCCCGTATCGCTAATAAAAGGCTACGTTTATTGTCTCTTATTATACGCAACCTCAATCCTAACTTAAACGCCTGCCTGCCGGTAGGCAGGGGCTTCGTTGTTGTAACCTAACCGAATGCCATTTCTTCAAAGCTGATACTCCCTCCATGACAGAATCTATCGAAATTAACATTCCAATTAGAGACGAAACCATTGCTGCCATTTCAACTCCTTTAGGGGAGAGTGGCATCGGAATCGTCCGTATGAGCGGGCCTCTTTCCGAGCCAATCGCTCGAAAACTATTCAAACCGAAAAAAACTCCTTTCTCCTTAATTTCCCACCATTTCCATTATGGAAAAATCATCGACCCGATAAATGGTCATCCTGTTGATGAGGTTCTCTTGGTTTTGATGAAATCCCCAAAGACCTATACCAGAGAGGATATTGTCGAAATTCATTGCCATGGAGGATACTTTATTGTTCAGAAAATTTTAGAACTGGTTCTGGCGCAGGGGGCGAGAATGGCCCTCGCGGGTGAGTTCACCAAAAGAGCATTTTTAAATGGAAGAATCGATCTTACTCAGGCTGAAGCTGTAATCGACCTGATCAAAGCCAAGACCAGAGAGAGCCTTGAGATTGCCGACCAACAATTGAGAGGACTTCTTTATGATGAGATGGCCTCCATCAAAGAGAAGCTTGTCGAACACCTTACTCTTTTAGAAGCCCATATCGATTTTCCGGAGGAAGAGATTGAAGCTATTCCATTAACTGAAATGAAAGGAGATCTGTTTAATAAGATTCAAAAACTGGAAGAATGGATTTCAACTTACGAAGGGGGAAGGGTGTTTAGGGAAGGGGTGTCATGCGCTATAACAGGAAAGACAAATGTAGGAAAATCGAGTCTTCTCAATGTCTTGATAAAACAGGAGAGGGCCATTGTCACGCCGATACCAGGAACAACAAGGGATGTGATTGAGGAGACATTGAATATTCATGGCATTCCTGTTCGCCTGATGGATACGGCAGGATTGAGAAAACCCCAGGATTCGATAGAACAAGAAGGAGTTAGAAGGGCAAAGGAACGGGTAGCAGATGCCGACCTTGTACTTTTGATGATTGACAGAAGCAGGCATCTGGATGATGATGATGAAGAAATATTTCGCGAGATAGAGACAAAGAAGAAAGTAGTGGTTCTTAATAAAAAAGATTTGACTCCAAACGTATCTTTAACGGCTACAAGAGAAAGGTTTCCCAGTTATTCTATTGTCCAGATTTCAGCTCTAAAAGGTGAGGGGATCGAAGAGTTAAAACAAGCGATCTATTCCTCTTTGCTTCAAAGAGACACAAGAATATCTCCCGAACACCTAATTATAACCAATATCCGTCACAAAACTGCCCTATCACAGATGAAAAAGAACCTTTCGGATGCATTGATAGGACTGGAGGAGGGGATGTCTCTTGAATTGATCGCCTTTGAAATTCGCTCTGCCCTAAATAGCGTTGGAGAGATGGTGGGAGAAACAACAACAGAAGAAGTACTCAACCGAATCTTCGCACAATTCTGCATCGGCAAATAACCTTTTTTGAATCCGCAATCCGAATCCCGTATTTCGCAATTGATATGTTTCACGTGAAACAATAAAAAGGGGACGCTGTTAACTTATTAACTTGACATTTAAACGAGATACTGGTAATGAATTGGTTATGCCAAGGAAATCTCGAATAGATGCCGTTGGTGCCTTGCACCATATCATGGTTAGGGGGATTGAGCGACGTAAGATATTTTTAATTGATGCTGACCGGGATCATTTCGTCTCGCGGTTGGGAGACATCCTTCAAGAGACAAAGACGATATGTTACGCATGGGCACTTCTTCCGAATCACTTTCACCTACTTCTCAGGACCGGCCCTATATCGATATCGACAGTTATGAGACGTCTATTGACGGGTTATGCTGTTTGGTTTAATCAGGTCCACCGAAGGCTTGGCCATTTATTTCAGAACCGCTTCAAATCAATCTTATGCCAAGAAGATGTATATTTGATGGAGTTGGTAAGATATATACACTTAAATCCTATCAGGGCAGGAATCGTGCGAAATTTGCAAGAGCTTGGAAATTATCAATATAATGGTCATAGCGTTTTGATGGGAACAATAAAGAGAGAATGGCAAGAAACGTCAGAAGTACTAGGGTTTTTCGGAGAGAAAATCACGTTGGCAAGACGTGCATATAAAGAATTTATGGAAAAAGGAGTTGGGCAAGGAAGGCGGACTGATCTCACCCGAGGAGGTCTCATTCGAAGTGCTGGTGGATGGGAAGGGGTGAAGGCTCTCAAAAAGAATCATGTTTATCAGAGGAGTGATGAAAGGATCTTAGGAGATGGGGCGTTTGTGAGTAGGGTGCTTTCCGCAGCAGAAGAGGCAATGGAGAAACGCTATGAACTTCAATCCCGCGGTATCAGTCTGGACAAGGTAGCATCCAGGGTATCAGAGGTTCTGGGTTCCAGGCAAGGGACCGTTTGGTTCAAAGGAAGGTATAGAGAAGTAGTGAAGGCAAGAAGCCTCTTCTGTTACTGGATGGTTAGAGAACTTGGAATGCCAATGTCGGTCCTGGCGAAAAAGTTTGGGATTTCAATCCCAGCAGTAAGTAAATCTGTCGCGCGGGGGAGGGCCATAGCAGACCAATACGGGTTTTATCTGGTACCAAATTAATAAGTTAACAGCGTCCCTAATAACGGCTTCCTACTGGAGTAACAGTTTAGTCCTTTTGGGGCTTTTTTAGTCATGCGCTCACAATGGTCTTGACAAGTGGGCGTTTTTATGGTTTAAATATATGAGTATAAATACTCATATATGAAGGAGGCAACGATGATCCGTGCAGACATTTTGAAGAAGCGCCA
>VGRY01000063.1 GCA_016875195.1 Deltaproteobacteria bacterium | reverse complement strand
GGATCATCCTATCACAACGGAGGGTCATGCTATCTCTTGAAGAATTAAATGAACGAAGATTACCAGGAAAGAATATTAGGCGGGAACCACCCTACTATCTTTGGTACCTCTTTGGCTGTTGCTAACAGGAATGCGGCGCCGACGGCTGGGTCGAGAAGTATGAGAGGGAATTGGCTACACTTTAGAAATCGTAATTAAGATTCGGCTGTAAATGCCTTTTTTCCGTCATGCCGGACCTGATCCGGCATCCAGAAGGTCTTTGAAAATACTGGATTCCGGCTTTCGCCGGAATGACGACATTTATGAAAACTTTAGTTTATGGATGTATTCTAATAAGAAGATAAATGGACGCAAGGAGCATAGACTTAAGCTCCAACTCGGATTTTTTCCTGCTCAACTTTTTCATGTAGCCACATGGACATAAGCTGTGTAAAAGGGAGCCCCTTATTACGGGCAATCCGCTTTAACAATGCAAGGTCGAAAGGATCTAATCGCACTGAAACGGGTTGCCGGGGAGGCCGGTAGGCGACAAATAAATCTGCTTTTTCAATCAGCCTGGATACCTCTTCAGGCTTCTCTTGAGCAATAGAAGAATCCCATTTTTTAGCTTCGGTTTTTAACTTCTTTTTAATTTTTGGAGGAATTTTTTTCATTTTTTTATTCTCCTTAAATATGCCTTTTGTGTGGATGGTGACATGGGGAATGCGGTGACACACCTCCAAACCCCATATTCAGGGTATGGGGCAATAATTGTCTCGATATACATTCCCGATGCATCTGTGCCCCACAACCGATATCGATATTCATTCGTTCGCTCTCTTCTCTTCTTAGTTTTAAGAGCGAGAGTCGGAAATGGCCCTTCATTATAATAAACTTCTTCAACCTGTTCTGGTCGAAGACCATGTTCGGCAATGTGGTTAACATTGTCCTCATCCCAATCGGGTTCAAGAGAGGGGTCCGGTCTAATCACTCTACTAAAATAGCGTAATTTTTTGATTACGTCAAGAGAAGAATTTAAAGAAGGGCTCCAATCTATATGAAACCCTCATAGAATGGAGCGCCGACGGCTGGGTCGAAAAATACGAGAAGGAGTTAGCTAAACTTTAATAAGAAAGGGAGAATGAAATGTCTTTTTATGTTGATCCAGAGAAGTGCAATCGGGACGGGTTCTGTGTGGAGGCCTGTGGACGGAGATTGATTGAGATGGGGGAAGCGGACTCAGTGCCAACCCTGACAGCCGATGCCGAGGAGTTATGCATCAACTGCGGTCATTGTGTGGCTGTATGTCCCTCTGGGGCGTTGGCACTTCAGACCATAAGACCTGAAGATTGTCCTGCAATTAAGAAAGAACTCCTTATCAATCTGGATCAAGCGGTGCAGTTTCTTCGATCAAGGCGATCCATTCGGAATTACGGGGACAAGTCTGTTGAGCGTGACAAGATAAATAAACTCATCCAAGTGTCGGGTTATGCGCCGTCTGCAAGTAATGCCCGACCAGTTCATTTTTTAGTCATTGAGAACAAAGCAGAAATAAGACGCCTTGCAGGCTTGGTCGTGGATTGGATACGCATGATGATTAAAGAAAATCAGAATTCGCCTAATGTGTTTCATTTCAATCGGGTGGTTACATTGTGGGATGAGGGAAAAGATCCAATTTGCCGTAACGCCCCATGCCTCATGATCGCTCATGCGATTGAAAGCTCTCAGTTGGCCCGGGTGGATTGCATCTTGGCCCTGGCTTATGCGGAATTGATCGCACCGGTTTTGGGGTTGGGCACAACCTGGGCAGGATATATGATGAACGCAACAATTTCTCATCGACCTTTGGTGGAAGCTCTGAAATTACCAGAGGGTCACAAGTGCTTCGGAATCATGATGGTCGGATACCCCGAATTGAAATTCGTGCGTATGCCACTGAGGAACCCACCGGCGGTAGCATGGCGGTAGAGTAATTAAGGTCGGGCTCATATCTCCGCTGTGCCAATCCCCATCCCGAACTTTATTTTTTGTGAAACCACTTGAGGAGTTCCTGAAGGGATAGGGTATTGAGGACATCCTTGGTTTCGAGCCAGCCCCTTCTCGCAACTGCCACCCCAAGGCTCATCATCCACATCTGATCTAAATGGTGAGAATCGGTCCCGATGGCTACTCGAATTCCCATCTCTTTTGCCTTCCGGCAGTGGATGTCATCTAAATCGAGGCGTTCAGAGTAGGCATTGATCTCCAGTGCCTTTCCATATTTTTTGGCTGTCTCCATCACCTCGCCCATTTCCACTTCATAGGGATCCCTCGCTCCTAAAAGCCTTCCAGTAGGATGTCCGAGAACATGGAGATAAGGATTCTCTAAGGCGTTGATAATTCGTTTGGTCATCCTCTCTCTGTCCTGTTTGAAACCGCTGTGGACGGAGGCAACGACAAAATCAAGTTTTTCAAGAGCTTTTTCCGACAGATCTAATCCTCCATCGCTGAGAATATCCACCTCTGTTCCTTTCAGGATCCTAAAGTTTTTCAACTTCTCGTTGAGACGGTCAATTTCCTCTATCTGCTTTATTAATCTTGTTTCATCGAGCCCGTGAGCAATCTTTAAAGATTGGGAGTGATCGCAGATGACGATATATTGATAGCCCTTTTGCTGAGCGGCTCTGGCCACCTCTTCGATTGAAGAGGACCCATCGCTCCAGTTTGAATGCACATGGAAGTCTCCTTTGATGTCGGCTTCTTCAATCAGTTTTGGAAGTCGCTTCTCTTGGGCGGCTTCGATCTCTCCACGGTCTTCCCGAAGTTCGGGCTCGATCCAATCCATTCCCAGGATACGATAAATGTCCTTCTCCTCTTTCCCTCCAATCTTCTTTTCTCTTTTAAAAACCCCATACTCATTAATCTTAATCTCTCTCGCCCTGGCAATCCCTCTGAGATGGATGTTATGGGCTTTTGATCCGGTAAAGTACTGGAGAGCTGCTCCATAGGAGTTTTCTTCGACTACCCGGAGGTCAATCTGAAGTCCTCCTTCAACAATGACAGAGGCTTTTGTTTCTCCGGAGGCTAAGATTTCTTTCACCCCCGGAAGATGGGTGAAGGTTTCAATGATCTTCTCATGGTTTGTGCCGGTGGCCAGGATGTCTATATCTCCGATGTTTTCCCTCATTCTCCTGAGGGAACCTGCCCACTCGATCTTCTCCGACCCTGTCTTCTTTCTCAGAGTTTCAACAACCCTTTTGGCCACAGGAAAAGCCATGCCTAAATTCATCCTTCCCTTGCTCTGTTTGAGAAGCTGGATACCCCTTTTGATGTTTTCAACCTTCTTCTCACCCATTCCGGGAAGGCTGATGAGAGAATCATCCACCACAGCCTTCTCAAGCTGGGATAAGTTTTTAATTCCCTTCTCTTTATGGATGAGGGCAAGCGTTTTCGGCCCCAATCCCGGTATATCCATCAGGGCAATCAATTCATCCCCGACCCCTTTTCTCGCCTCCTCAAATTTGGAAACCTTCCCTGTCTTCAGGTATTCATCGATCTTCTGGGCAATGCCTTCGCCAATCCCTGAAATTTTTTTCAGTTCACCTCTCTCCGCAACCTCCTCGATATCCTGCGTGAGATCGCCCAGAATCCGCGAGGCCTTTCGATAGGCATTGATCTTAAAAGGATTCTCGCCTTTGAATTCGAGGATGTCTGCCATCCGCTCGAAAAGATCTGCCAGTTCTTTATTTTTCATCCTTACTTACCTTTTGAAGATTAGCCCCTCACCCCAACCCTCTCCCCGCAGGGGCTGTGTCGCAATCCCCTTTTCGTCATTGCGAGCGACCGGAGGGAGCGTGGCAATCTCAGGATTATCAATACGTTATGAGATTGCTTCGGTCGTTTCACTCCCTCGCAATGACATTATGACACAGTCTCGCAGGGGAGAGGGAAAAGGAAGAGGGACCATATCTCAGATAATCCCTCAGACAGATTCTAAAATTCTCCACAATATCTTTCTTGCTGTTGATGATGAAGATGCGGTGCCCGATATGGAAGAGCTCTTCCACCAGCCTCTCCACCGGATAGAACTCATTCGAATTCTCTCCGTATCTTTGGCGCAACTCCTGCTCAAACATCACCACCAGCTTATCCTTCATTCTCAATTGAGTATCGTTGAAGAGGATGGCCACATCGGGCAAAAGGTCCTCCAGTCTTGAAAAGAAAGTGGAGATCTCGCCCTGCTCCACCCCTTTGGGAGGGGATGACTTTACCTCTGCATAGACCAACTTCTGATTCCAGGAGGCCATCACATCATAATCACCCCCTGACCGGGTTTTCTTTACGCTCACTCCATAAAGGGCAGGAGATGCGAATTCCTTTTTAAACATCTCGGCAATGAACCACTCTAAGGTTGGCCCGAAACTATAAAGAGGCGAAACAGCAGTCCGGTAATTCAGCCTTCCATCCTTAATAATCACTCCCATATCAGACAGGGTCTCACAGTATCCCTGTACCACTTTTTGAGAGCAGTAGTGGGTCAAATCCCGGATGTAAAATCCATTCTGCTTCTTGATCATATCGCGGAGCACGAGCCGGAAGGAGTATCTCTTCATCATCTCATAGAATCGGGTTTGATTGGACATGGAAAGGTGGGGAAGGAAGAAGAGTCGATCTGTGGGATTTTTTCTAAAGACTCGAATCCCTCTCGTCCTCAGCAGGTTCTCTACAGGGGACGAATCCTCTATTGAGATCCGACGGATGGATTCAAGCTCTTGGGTTAGGGTTCGGACTCTCTTTTTAAGGGATTGAATCTCTTTTTGAATCTCCTCTAATTGCTTTGGAGATGGTTTTTTCACCCCCTCCCTCACCCTCCCCCCTCGGAGACTGTGTCGTAATGTCATTGCGAGGGAGTGAAACGACCGAAGCAATCTCATAACGTATTGATAATCCTGAGATTGCCACGCTCCCTCCGGTCGCTCGCAATGACGAAAAGGGGATTGCGACACAGTCTCTCGAGGGGGAGGGGATAGGTGGGGGACAGACTGTTTAGAAAATAGTGTCATGTTTGGTGGATGTTCTGTATTATTCGTGTGATTCGTTATAATTCGCGCTATTCGTTTGATTTACCTAAAACCCCCGATAAAGATGAAACCGTTTCGCTACCTGGGTTGCATCCGCATACTCTTTTGGGGCAATCCTCCGGCTGATTTCGGGATGATCGAAAGCCCGGTATTCAGGCCGGTACTGAGCCATGATATTCACATAGGAGTGAACAGAGATCTCCTCTGCGATGAACTTCAATACTGGTTCAGAGGAAGCCACTCCATTAGGCATCACCAGATGCCGGATGAGAAGCCCTCTTTCGGCAATTCCAGCAGAGTTGATTTTCAGGTCCCCTACCTGGCAGTGCATCTCCTTGAGAACCTTTTTAAGGACCTCCGGATAGTCGGGCGCATTGGAATATGTCTGGGCATGTTTCTCATCCAAATACTTTGCATCGGGCATATAGATGTCCACGATTCCGTCAAGGAGCTGAATCACCTCCAATGATTCATAGCCGGAGCAGTTGTAGACAATGGGGACCCGAAGTCCCATCTCAATCGCCTCAGGAAGTGAGGCAATGATCTGAGGAGTATAATGGGTAGGGGTAACGAAGTTGATGTTGTGGCAACCCATCTCCTGAAGTCTCTTCATAGCCCTGGCCATATCAGAGGGAGTGACGCGTTCACCCCTTCCTTCGTGACTGATGTCATAATTCTGGCAGAAGATGCACCGGAGATTGCAATGGGTGAGAAAGATCGTTCCTGAACCGTGGTATCCCACTAGGGGAGGCTCCTCACCAAAATGGGGAAAAGCGCTCGAGATCATCAACTCCGAGAGAGCCTTGCAATAGCCAACCTCTCCATCCAGTCGGTTGACTCTGCACTCTCTCGGACAGAGCCTGCACTCCTTAAGGATATCCCTGAGGAGTTTGATTCTATTTTGAATCTCCCCTCTTTCGTAAAGGTTGATATAAGAAGGGACAAAGGCCATTTTTAAAAATCATCCGCAAATAGTAATCAGTTTTAAGGTAAAGGTAAGGAGGCCGGTTTGGGTAAGGTATTAAAAGGCAAGGTGTAGAAGCAATAAAACTAAACCCATTAAACTTAGCCTAAACGGGCATCTTCCCCCTAACCTTCTCAACAATAGGCTTTAATTTTCAAATCAATCATAGTTTACCATAAAAGGCTGGGCAATGCTATGGGAGATGAGGGAGCAAATCAGAGGGTTTGGTAGGTAGTCAGAAACTTATTGTAATACTGCCCAGGAATTCTCTGCCTTCTATCAATGAGACTCTTAACATAGGTAGGGCCGTAATTATATGCCACCAGGGCAACCCTGAGGTCCTCAAAGTCCAGAAACAGCTGGGAAAGATAGTGAATTCCCATCCTGATATTTAGAAAGGGGTTGAAAAGGGTAAAATCCCCGTTCCACTCAATGCCAAGTTCATGGGCAAGGGATTCGGCCACATAGGGCATAAGCTGCATCAATCCCTTGGCACCCTTCTCTGAAACTGACTGGTTCTGGAAGGAACTCTCAATGGCAATGAGAGCTAAAATGAGCTTGGGGTCCCAGTTATAATGGACCGACTCTTCGTAGATAGCCTCGGCCAGTTCGATCCTGGTTACCTTATCCAGATCGGTTGAATACTTCTCCAATACCCCTGCAATTTCATGGATAACCCGCTCTCTGTCCTGGGTCTTTACTGTCAAGTCTGGGAGGTGGATGGTGAGTGAAGAGATGAAGATAATAACGACAATCTTTATGATAAGGCGGAGGAAGAAAGATCGATTCTTTTTATGTGGGGGTGGATTGGCAGGGTGCCCTATCTGTATCAACGGTTCATTCAATTCCATGTCCCAGCCTCCTTGTGATAATTGTTCACAAGGTTAACATAGAAAGCCCCCTTTTGTCAAGGACAAAATCAAAACTCTTCACAAGCCCTTGTGGTGGTAAGGAAAAAAATGGATACTAATAGTAGAGAAAGGTAACAAATCCCAATAGAATCTGAGCTCTGCACAGGTCAAGCAAAGAGCCTTTCTAACGCAGGGTGAACCGGCCCCTATCCCGTGCCACTATCCCCTCCCTCCTCTATAAGAAGATGAACCGAAAGGGAGGAGAGGGAGGTTAGGATGCCCAGCCAGAAGATCCCCACTCTGAAGTTGAAATGGTCAGCTGTCAATCCCAGAAGATAGGGGATAAATCCCATTCCAAGGCAGACGCCCACGGACATGATTACCCCCAGCATCATCGACCGGTTGGAATGGGGGGCCAACTTCGAAATTGTGGCCAGGGCTACGGGGAAGAACCCAAGTGAGAGTATTGCCTGGAGGATGAGGGAGACAAAAATAAGGCTGAGAAGGGATGATAGAGAGAGCGCAATCGTGCTCAACCCGGTCATAAGGAGGCTCAAAAAGAGGATGGTCCGGTACCCATAGCGATCGACCAGAAAGCCAATAAGAATGGGTACAACCATTCCCCCCATCCTCGATATCCCCAGTAGATTATTGGCTACATTGAAATCAATCCCCCTCTCTTTGACGAGATAAAGAGGCAGGATAGAATAAACCCCGATACTGGAACCCGAGGATAGTATCCAGAGAAGGATCATGATCCAGACTGTCCTCTTTTTAAAGAGATTGACATAACCCACTCCTTTTTGGAGCGGCTCTTGTTTAGGCTCCACAGAAACCTTCCAGAAAAAGACAGGAAAGATCATGGAGATGATTCCAAGAATCAAGAAAGGAATGTTCCAGGAAAAGAACTGCAGGCCAAATGCCATCAGAAGGGGAATGGTAAAGATTGCGAAACTAGCGGCTGAATCATGAAGACCGATGGCCTTTCCCCAATGTCTGGGTTCATAGGCTTCGGTGATAATTGGAAGTATGCCCGGAATATAGGTCCCTGTTGCAATACCAAGAAGAAAGAAGAGAAGGTGAAACGCCGCATAACTCTCCGCAAATTGAAATCCAAAGAAGATAAGGCTCGCCCCCCAAAAACCAGCTGCCACGGTCCACTTGTAACCCCAGACATGGGTTAGACGGCCCGTAGCCAGCAGGGAGAGGCTATACCCGATCGAAAGAGAGACGAAAAACCCTCCAGCCTCTCCATGAGTAAGGAGTAGACTGTCCTCGATGAGTGGAAGGAGGGGTGAGAAGATTGCCCGGGTTGAAAAGTTGAGATACCAGAGACACCAGAAAATGAAAAGGGGAAGGACTTTCATTCCTCTTAATTATTCCCCTTTCCCATGGGACAGAGCGATTGACATGCGAAACAGTAGTAGTAATTTCCAGAAACAAGGGTCTGCCAGAGTTCGCGGAAAGTGTGGCTATTTAACATTTCGGTCCGTCTCTCCGGAGAGGCATTGAGCATTCCCCCTACAAATTTGGTCATGCCCCGAAGGCCAAATTGAAAAACCATCCGGCCACAGGCACGTTTATCCACATCTCCCCCTCCGAGAAGAGCCTTGCTCGGGCAGCCTAAGATGCAGACCTGACAATCGGTGGGACATGGGAATTGACTTTTTCTCTTGGTCGGTTTAAGGGAGGCAGTTGTGAGAACAGCCCCCAGCCTCACCCTCGGTCCATACCCCTTGACCAGGACCAGTCCGCTCTTTCCGTAACTCCCGATTCCGGCTTCCACGGCCGCCTTTCGCAGGTCGACTGCCCCGACCATACCCTGTTTTGCATCTGTCATGTCTATCGGGATAAAGCCGGGGATTGCCACAGCCCCATGACCCTCTTTTTCCAGAGCCATGGCTAACTCCTTTGAAATATTCCTCGCCTTCTCATAGGTCGCAATCGTATCATTCTGTTTGATCTGGAGGTTCCTCGAATCGAGTGCCGCCCGGCTATGACCGCAGGCAATGACGACAATTGATCTTGCCGAGGGAAGGATGTCGAGATTGAGGGCTTTCCATTTATTAAGGGTTTCCGCAGTGGTTACCCCCACTGCAACCGCCCCTAATTTCTTTCCCAATCTTATGATCTCCATCTTCCTCCCCTTATTTAACTCTTTTTAAACCCGGCCGCCTTGATATAGTCCTCTCCATCCCCTTCTTCCTTTTCAATATGTTCTCATTGAAGAGATTGTTTTTAAGGCTGACGGCATTGATGATGGAATAGATGATCACCGCTCTTTCCCAATTCTTGGTTCCATCAAACTGTTCAATCCTTAGCCGATATTTCTCCCGCAGGCTGGACAGGGAGGCCTCATCAAATGAGAGGATCTGTTCAGCAAGTTTCTCAAGCGCCTTTTCCATAAATTTTTACTTTCCCCCTCGAACCCTGGAATCCTTGAATCCCTCTCCTTTAGGGTGCAAACTTCGTGACCTGATGAGGAGCTTCGAAGGTCTCGTGCAAGGTCCTCATGGCATTTTCGATCTGATCCCCCTCAACCACACATGAGCAACTGGAGATTGAGGTACTGATGGCCATCACATTGATCCCGGCTGTGCCCAGGGCATTGAACATGAGCCCGGAAATCATCGGCCTTTCTCTAAAGTGGGGACCAAAGACGCTAATCGTCGCCACATTGGGGTGGTAGGATATCCCTTTCGCTTCAATCAGGGGCTTTACTCTTTCGAGAACTTCGATGGCAGTCTCCAGATTCTTCTGATCGATACAAAAGGTCATATTTCCATTTCCCTCGATATCGACATTATGAACGACAAATTCGATATTAATATTCTGTCCCCCCATTGCATGAAGGATCATCCCTGGAACATCTGGCCGATCAGGCAACGAAAGGATGCTCACCGTTGCAAGGCCGCTCGCCGCCATGATCCCCCCTATTTTGATCTTGGCCTCGTTCCCCATTATTTTTACTCCCAGATTCTCCGGTCATCGATCTTTTTGGCCCGGTCTGGAATTCCTCCCTTCACGGTAAAGATCACTTCGGAGGTCACTTTGAGAGTCTCCTGAATCTCCTTTTCGAGTCTCTTTTTCATGCCCATCTTGTCTGAAATCTCCTGCTTCAATTCGACATAGACCACCATCTCATCCCGGTAATCTTTTCTCGTTACCACCACCTGATAGTTGGCCACAGCTTGATATTTTGCCATCATCTCATCCACCTGCCAGGGATGGATGAAGATCCCCCAGACCTTGGTCACCTGGTCGGTCCGGCCCATGATCCTTCCCAGACGCATGGATGTCCGTCCACAGGAACATGGATCTTCGATGAAGAAGGATAGATCTCCGGTTGCAAAGCGAAGCATTGGAAAGACTTTACTGAAGTTGGTAGCCACAATCTCTCCGGTCGCTCCGGTTTCGAGCTCTTTTCCAGTCTCTGTATCCACAATCTCTACAATCACATCCTCGGGAATATGCATTCCTTTTTTCTCAGGGCACTCATATCCGAGGCACCCTACATCGACCGTGCCATAACCCTGTCGGACCATGAGATCCAGTTTCGACTCCAATTTTTGACGGAGCGATTCCGGAAACATCTCTGCACCGACGAAAGTGGCCCCTAAATGAAGGTCCTTCTTAAGATCCAGGTGCATGCCTTCCGCAGCCTCTATGATTGCCATCAGGAAACTGGGTGTTCCAACATAAGCTGTGGCACGGAGCTGTTTCATCAGGTTGATCTGCATCGAAATATTTCCAGGGCCCACGGGAACGACTGTGGCATTGAGCATCCCGAGGGACTCATCCAACATCAGGGCAAGAGGCGTAAGATGGTAATTGAAGGTATTGAGGGCGATATCCCCTTCTCTGATCCCGCAGGCATAGAGGGCCTGAGCCCAGCGTCTATCTTGATAATCCCATTCCCCGGGCTCATAGACCGGTCCGGGCGAGACATAAATTCTCCGCACTCCTGTTTCGGAGACAACTTCAAACCCTCCGAAGGGGAGGGCCTCTTTCTGGGCGTTGACCAGATCTGCCTTTTTCGTGATGGGGAGTTTCTCCAGATCCTTCAGATCTCGTACCTCTTCAGGTCTTAATCCTGCTTTTTCAAACCCAGAACGGATCGCTTTTGAGTGGCGATATCCATGTAAAAGGATTTCAGAGAGCCTCTGTCTCTGATAGGCTTCTCTTTTATCCCTTGACATTGTCTCCTGATCCCTGTTGAAAAAACCATGTCTTCGATCGATCATAGTGTTCTCCTCGGTCAAAAAAACGTGACCGTGTCTCGTGTCCGTGTAAACCAAAATAGTTTAAATCTATTACTGCCTCAGCCCTCAAACCTCCAACCTAAACCTTGCCCCATTATAGGACGAAGACCGGATCAACATCAACATCCAAATTTACTCCCTTGCCTTTAGTCCGTTCCTCCATCTGATTCATGAGCTCTTGAGCGAATTGATGAAGGAGCCTGGAGTTATTCCCTTTGGCCAACATCTGCATACGGAATTTGCCCTTCAATCTCATGAACGGGGCATCGCTGGGACCCAACAATTCAATCCCTTTTCCAAACCCTCTTTTCAACAGCGATTGCCCGACCCTTGCCATTTCCTCTGCAGCTGTTTTCGTTCTCTTCTCACTATTTCCGGTTAACCTGAAATTGATCATTCTTGAGAAGGGAGGATATTCCAAGGCTCTTCTAAACCCGATCTCCTCTCGATAGAATCCTTTAAAGTCATGATCTTTTGCCATCCGGATACTGTTATGATCTGGATTAAAGGTCTGGATCACCACCTCTCCGGCGATTTCTCCCCTGCCTGCCCTTCCTGCTACCTGTGTGAGAAGCTGGAAAGTCCGCTCGCTCGACCGGAAATCGGGAAAATGGAGCGAGGTGTCCGCAGAGACCACTCCCACAAAAGTCACATTGGGAAAGTCATGGCCTTTGACAATCATCTGCGTTCCAACCAGAATGTCAATCTTCCCGGACTCAAGGTTCTTCAGAATCTGTTGGTGGGAATGTTTTCGTGAGGTCGTATCCCGATCCATTCTTCCAACCTCTTTGTTAGGAAATAGGTCCTTAATCTCCTGCTCCAAACGTTCTGTTCCAATTCCCATTCCTCTGAGCCGGTGCCCCTTACAATTTGGGCAGTCGCCCGGAGCCTTAACTCGATAATCACAATAGTGGCACTGGAGAGAACGATCTTTCAGGTGAAAGGTCAACGTGACGCTGCAATTCGGACATGTAAAGGTAAAACCACATTCCGGGCAGAGGATGAAGTTGGCAAAACCCCGACGATTGAGGAAGAGTAAACTTTGCCGTTTCTCCTCGATATTTTTCTGAAGGGCCGTTTTCAATGTCTCAGAGAGGAGACCCTTCTCATCTTTCATATCTACCACCTCCACCTTTGGAAGGGGCTTTTTTTCAATCCTCTCAGGAAGGGTCAAGAGACGGAACTTTCCCTTCTCAATATTATGGAACGATTCGAGTGACGGAGTGGCTGATCCTAACAGGAGCGTCGCCTCAGCCTCCTTGGCCCGGACCACAGCAAGATCTCTCGCATGATATTTTAACTTTTCTTCCTGTTTATAGGAGGGATCATGTTCCTCATCCACAACGATGATCCCCACATTCTTAAAAGGGGCAAAGATGGCAGAGCGGGCCCCTAAGGCGATCTTCACCTCTCCCCTCCAGATCCTCCTCCACTGATCATAGCGTTCTCCCTTGCCGAGTCCGCTGTGGAGCATGGCAAGGTTCTCTCCAAAGCGATCTTTGAACCTGGAAAGGAGTTGGGGTGTCAGCGAGATCTCAGGCACAAGGGCAATGGCCTCTCTCCCCTGTCTCAAAACCTCTTCGATGGCCCTGAGATAGACCTCGGTCTTCCCACTTCCAGTGACTCCATAGATGAGAAAAGGGGTGTATCGCTTCGAATCAATTCCTTTCAGGATCTCGCTAAGGACATTCATTTGATCTGACGTGAGTTCAGGTTTTGGATACGGTTTCAGTTCGGATCGCACCGATAGGCTTCGGCAGACCTCACGAAGTGCAATGGAGAGAAACCCCTTCTCTTGAAGAGACCGGATGGGTTGTGAAGGAGATTTGAATCTTTTACACAATTCGGGGTATGGGACTTCTCCTCTTTCCTCAACCCATTTAAGGATCTCTGACTGCTTCCTGGAGATCTTTTCAATCAGCACCCTTCCCAATGAACGGACGACCCTCTCAAATTTCGGTTTGACTCCCTTGTCTTCGAATCCTGCGTCAATCTGAAGGAGGCCCTTTCTCCTCAAGGAAAAGAGCTGTGACCTGGAGACTTCTCCTGGAAAAATCTTCAGCACTCTCTTGAGAGATACCTTACCGCACCTTTCGATCTCCCTCAGAATTCTTTCCTCAACTGACCCTAAACACTTCTGAAGAAGCGCGTTTATCCCTTCATCTGTCAGACTTAAAAACAGTTCACTCTTCAGATGGAGCCCTGGAGGAAGTCCGGTCTTGATGACTTCCCCCAGGGGATAGAGGTAGTAGTCCGAAATCCATCGGTAGAAACGGAGCATCTGCGGATCGATCAGTGGGGCTTCATCAAGAAGACGTTCCACTTCGCGCAACTTCTCTTCAATCTCTTTGGGTGGCTGATCGAGAAGGTCGAGACAAAAACCGGTAACCTTCCGTCCTTTGAAAGGCACGAGGACCCTCATCCCCGTCTGGAGAGAACCCTGCATGCTCTCCGGGATGAGGTAATGGAATGTCTTTGAAACAGGAAGCCCAACAGCAACTTCAACGATCTTCTTCATCGCCCCCAAATTATCCCCTTTGCCCAGGTTTGTCAAATTCCATCCCAATTATCAAAAAATGTTTGCTATTTCTATCGGTTTCTATATAATTTTAAAAAGGAAAGGGTTAAAGAATATCTTAATAGAACAAAGGATTTACTGAAATGGTTTAAAAAAGACGCGAGATTAAAAGCATAATTGCACAGTTCACAAGAAGACTGGGTGAACTTGGAGTTGAGGTTTCCCAGATTATTCTTTACGGCTCTTACGCAAAAGGGAAAACGAAAGAATTCAGCGATATTGACATTGCTGTGGTCTCCCCCACATTCAAAAAGTTAGATATTTTTAAACGTCAAGAAATTTTAAGTATTGCTCATCACGGGTTTGATGAGCCTATTGAACCTATCGGTCTAACTCCTGATCAAATTAAAGAAAAAAATGGGTTGGTCAGAGAGATTTTGGATACGGGGGTTGTCCTTTACAAGAAATGAAAAGGGGTTAACCATTTATAGCGCCCCCATTTAATGGGGTAGAATAAATCTTCTTACAGTTCCTCCTTTACACCTTCGTTCCAAAAAACTATAATGCCATTAATCCTTAATCTTGGCTTCCTTCTCCCCTCTGGGAGAGGGCGATGGTAAAGGAAGGGTTTCCATGAAAGAATCCTTAAAACAGATCTCCAACCTCATTGAACGCTTCGAGCGAAACATCGAAGCCTACCGTAGCCCCGCCTACAGAATGGTGTTTGGTTTAAACTCCCAATATCCCATCTTGTTGTTTTAGGGGTATATTAAACCCATTTAATATTTTCTATATTTGAGGTAGAATGATATTGAGAATACAGGAGGTTTAAAATGGCTACAAGGGAACTCCTTTCAAGAATTTCTATTGATCCTAACATTTGTTTTGGGAAGCCATGTATTCGTGGGCATCGTATTTGGGTTTCCCTCATCCTCGACTTCCTTGCGAGTGGAATGACAGCGCAGGAAATCCTTGAGCAGTATCCGGGATTAGAGGAAGCCGATATTCTCGCCTGTATCGCCTATGGGGCAGAGATGGCGCGCGAGCGCTACGTTGAAATCCCACAGGAGGCCAAAACTTGAAGTTGAAGCTCGATGAGAATTTGGGGAATCGCGGCGCAGAATTATTCGGTAAAAGGACAAGAGGGACGTCCATAAAATTATAAATCCCAGAGTTCTTCAATAGATGTTTCCCCCTTGACACGCCCATCATCATTCCTTATCATAATTACAGATATACATAATCTGTAAAATACTGTCTATCGTCAAAAGGAGAGCATCATGTCATTCGTTAAAGTGTTAAGGGGAGGACAAATCACCATGCCGAAAGAAATGCGGGAGGTCTTAGAAATTAAGGAAGGAGACATTTTAGAGGTGCAAATGGAGAAGGATAAAGTGGTGTTGAAGCCTAAAATCCTGGTTGACAAAAGTCAGGCATGGGAGAAGCTTAACCAGGTTATGGCGAAAGTCGGCAAAAGGCACAGGAGGATTCCAGAAAAAGAGGTGGAGACCGATGTTTTAGAAGCCATCAAGACGGTTAGGTCTAAGTGATATGCTCAAGGTCGTCCTCGATACCAGCATCCTGGTGAGCGCTTTTTTGAAACATGAAGGGGTCAATGCCAAAATTCTCCATGGAGGGAAAAGACGAATATATGTGAAGTCCGGGGGTCAGCCCTTGACACGGGACAAAACTGAAATCTGTTTAATCTCGTCTATGATTTAAATCCATTTACAAACTTACCTTTTTTGATAGACAAGAGAGACATCCATAAAATTATTGACGGTGAAAGGTATTTGAGATATTTTAGGGTATAATGATAAAAAAGAGTTACATTTACATGCTTTCAGATAAGGACAGAAAAAAGGCATGAACATACTATTGACAAGGGAAGGGTAATTGGTTTTGTTGTTCAATATGAGATTTTGATTAAGAACCAATGGAGCCCTGTCGTTCGATATGACACTGCTCATGGTGTTGCTCATAAAGATTTAATCAACCCTGACGGTAGTAAAGAAAAAATATTTTTAGGTGCAGCAGATTTAAATGAGGCGTTATCCTTGGCTGATAAAGATGTAAATGAAAATTGGGAAAGGTATAAAGACAGATATTTCAGGAGGATTAAAACATGACCAGAGAAGAGTTATTTAAAAAAAATCAGCAACTTTCCACTGAATTTGAATTATATCTTCTGGAACATCCCGAAATAGAGGAGAAAATTCCTGACAATGCCATAATTGTGTTAGTACCCGATTATGATAAAGAACTTTCGGAGAAAAACATTGAACTGGCCCAAGCCAATAAAGAGCCAGGGCAAACCATCGTCTATGTGAGAGTTGAGAAATTAAGGACTTCGAGGATTGAGGGATTAACACTTCAGGTGGCACGATAAAAGCAAAAAGATCGGGGCAGGCCCTTGACATTGGACAAAGCATATGGGGGCAGGTCTATTTTGTTAGCATTTCCTTTATTTTGCGCCTGTGCTCTACTCAACACAATGGACAAAACTGAAATCATTAGAAAAGGGAACGGTTCTATTTTTTGCAGCCGATTGCCAATAATCAAGTCGTACCCCACTGCTTGTTGTGTTGATCACACCATCCACGCTTCTTGACAACATCCATTGAACCGGGTAATATTGGGTCATACCAAGAATTTTTGATAAGGGGGTTAAAGCATGGCAAGAAGACGCACCGCAATAACCATTTCCCTCCCTCCGGAGATAGCGGAGGATTACGAGAGGGTTGCTCAACGAGAGGCAAAAAATAAGAGCCAGCTCTTTCGTGATATGTTTCTGCGTTATAAGAAGGAGGCTGCAGAACAGGAATTCTATGAACTCCAGCGCTATGGCGCTAAACTGGCGAGGGGGAAAGGAATCTTTACGGAAAAGGATGTTGAAAGGATAGTATTCGAGGGCCGCTGAGATTGAGAGTTGTTTTCGATACAAACATCTTCATCTCCGCCTTCGTCATACCAGGGAGTAAAGCTGAAGAAGCTTACCTCTATGGCTTGAGAGGGGAATTTATCCTTTGCTCATCCGTTGCCATTCTTACTGAAACAGCCAAAAAGCTCAGAGAAAAATTTGGCTGGGAACAAAATAATATCACCCGTCTTTTAAAGGCTGTTACAAGAGTTAGTAGCGTAATTAAAACACATCCCCATCTTCATGTCTTGGTTGACGAGCCAGACAATCGTATCCTCGAATGTGGTGTAGCGGCTGAAGCTGATATCATTGTTACAGGAGATAAGCACCTTCTCTCTCTGAAAAATTATCAAAACATTTCAATTATCACGCTCTCCCGCTTTCTTGAACTCCTTAAAAAGAACGAGGAACGTCCATAAAATTAAAAAATCCAATGGTTCTATAATAGTGGTTCAAAAAGTTCAAGGCATTTTCCGAGTATGAAGTTTCTCCATTTCCTTGTTGCTACATTCTTCGCACCAGTACTCGCCACCCTTTATTGAATAACCATCATAGCCCAGAGAAATGATCACTCCGCATTTTACACACTTGGTCGGTAAGTAAGCAGGCGGATTCTCCAACTTCTCAAAGTTATATTCATTTGTCCCGTAATAGACATACATCTCGGTCTCGAACCCATTCCGGCAGATCGGACAATCCTTCCAGGAACCTTCGTGTTCTTCGGTATGATGATATCCGCAAAGCGTAAATCGGCTGTGATTCCTTGAACAGCTATTTCTTGCATAGGAAAAAATGACATACTTATCCTCATCATCACAGATCCACTGACCGCAACATTCTGTTTTCGTCAGTTTTTTAGTCTTTCCGCATAAACCACATCTTGGTTTTTCTTCAGATTTTTTCTTTTTCGGCGTTCTGGGTTTTGTTTTAGCAGACATATTCACTCTTTCTCCGTGTCAATGACTCACTGGGTTGAATGTATCGAAAAAAAACATTTTGTGGCAGATTTCCATTGTATTTAAGAGGTTATGCGTTTTCCCCAACACAACATTGGGACACTACTGACCAAATATAATTTACTGCCAAAAGATTTTTTAGTACTTTGTGAACTGAGACTAAAAAGGATAATGAGAGAATGGAAGCATCTTCTTAAATCAGGCAGGAGCTTCGCAGACACTCCAGGAACCCATCTCTTCCTCGGAGATGCCTAAGATATAGAGGATGTTCCTGAGACGAGCTCTTCCCAGGCTCATACTGGCTGCCCGCTCGAGCCTTTCCTTTGCATTGTAGGCAATGCCCAGACCAGCTTGACCTAACATCAACACATCATTGGCCCCATCGCCGATGGCGACGGTCTGGTCTAATAGGACCCCTTCCTCTTCGGAGACCATATTGACGATCTTTGCTTTGTAGGTATTATCCACGATCCTCCCTAACACCTTCCCCGTCAGAGATCCATTCTTGATCTCCAGTTGATTGGCATAGGCAAAATCGAGTCCCAATTTCTCTTTCAGAAAATCAGAGAAATAATCGAACCCCCCGCTCACTAATCCAACCCTGAAGCCCAAATTCTTGAGGGTGGACACTAAATCTTCAGCTCCTTCGGAGAGTTTCATCTCATTTCGAATCTTCTCCAATTCCTCCACCCTTAACCCCTTGAGGAGGGCCACACGCTGAGTCAGGGATTCTTCAAAATCGATATCTCCCCGCATCGCCTTTTCCGTGATCCTTGACACTTCCTTGAAGACCCCCGCTCGTTGTGCCATCTCATTGATCATTTCCATATCAACCAGAGTGCTGTCCATGTCAAAAAAGACGAGACGTTTATTTTTACGATAGGCCTCCATCTTCTGAAGGGAAAGATCAATATTGAGTTTGTGGCTGCTGGCGATCACCCTCTCCTTCAGACGAGATAGATTCTGAACGTCCTTCACATCGATCGTCAGCTCCACACAGCTGGCACAGTGGCGGGTGAGATTGGTGATCATCTCGATATTGGCATTCTCCTCTCCAAGGATGTTTGAGATCTCCGCCAGTGCCCGGGTATCGCCGAAGTAGGTGAGGACAAAAAGGTTCTTGCTATTTCTGGCCTTTACCTCCTGCTCCGAATAGAGACGAAAGTTGAGCGTCAGGCCGAGGCGGCTCGCCTCAAACAGGAGATCCTTCAGAACGCCATCCTTCGACTGCTTGGCCCCACTCATATCGAGTAGAAAAGAGAGGCCTAAAAAATCCTGAAGCGAAGCCTGCTCGATATCAACAATCTCAACTTGATTTTCAACCAGGATCCTGCTGAAGGCGGCCGTGATTCCAGGCCGGTCCGGTCCGGAAACCGTCACCAGTACAAAATCTTTTTTCTCGTCCATTGGATCCCCCTTCTGCTTTTGGGAAATCTTATCCAAGAACCAAACCCTTGTCAAACTGGAAATAGGTGATGGTGATCAAGGAGAGGACAGGTTGAAAAAATCCATATCATTTCGTGAGGAAACCAGAGACTGTTAAATCATCTGCTAACTTTCTTTTTTCATCCGGGGTTAATGGCAGCAGAGGACCCCTCGGTGAACCACCATGGAATCCAAAGAGATCCATGGCGGCCTTAACGCCTGCAACCCCAAACCTTCCTGATACCTTCTGATTCAATGTCATCAGTTTGTACTGTTCCACTTTCGCCTCTTCCAGCTTTCCCTCTTTCCAGAGATCATACACCTTGCAACAGGCCTCCGGAGCAAAATTGGCGATGGAGAGCACCCCTCCGATGCCACCCATCACCAGAGCTTCTAAGAAGAAGTTTGCCGATCCGGCCAGCAAATTATAATCGAGACCTGCAGCCAAGAGATAGGAGGCAAAGTTCCCCTTTGAGCTATCCTTCATCCCCACGATATTTGGATGTTTGGAGACCTCCCCAACCAAACCCGTGCTGAAGGTCAGGACGGCAACCTCTGGGTTATTATAGAGAAGGACGGGAACAGGAGAGGCGTCAGCGATCGAGCGAAAATGCCTTAAGAGGACGGGGTCCGTCATCTTTTTCGAAAAGAAGGAGGGCGCTATCAAGCTCGCAAAATGGATTCCCATGGCTGCTGCTTCTTTTGTATCCACAATGGAGCGTTCAGTCGATTCACGGCCTGTCCCTGCCATGATCACCTTATCCTTTGATGATGCTTTGATCACCGTTTCTAAAACTTTCCTTTGCTCCGTCTCAGAGAGGCTCTTGAACTCGCCATTCGTCCCCAGGGCAAAATACCCCCGAAGCCTGCTCTCATTCAGTTTTTGAATGTTGGAAGCCAACTCATCCAACAAGAGATGGTCCTCTTCGCTAAAAGGGGTGGTAATGGGGGCAAAGACCCCGGAAAGATTTTCTCGATGTGAGCTCTTTAGGGTAGGACTCATCTTGAATAACCGAAGCGCTCTTCGAAGATGGGGGCGATCAGGTTGTCCACCGGCACATAATCGTCGGTGAGGATCACCGAGTAGCGTTCCTTCAGATATTTCTGCAATCGGTCCTGCGGCATGACATGGGAGGTCATCTCCTCCCCTTTCTCCTTCTTCACCACCTTGACGAATTGATCCAGATCGAGTTTCTGCGGGCTCGCCACCACCACGTTGGTGCTGATCCCGATGCTGTCAAAATCGGAACTGAGCGTGATGAGGTGGACATTTCCCTTTCCGAACACTTCTTCCAGGGTCCGAATATAGGAGGGCATGAATTGCCCCTTCTTCATGCTGTCGATCACATTGGCTAAAAGCAATCCATCCGGCTTCAGAAGAACCTTAAGCTGTTCGGCAAACTCTTTCGTCGTCAGGTGGTAAGGGATCGAGAGGTCGTTGAAGGCGTCTCCGAAGATGAAATCATAACTCCCTTTCTCCTTCGAATTCATCACAAACCAGCGGCCATCCATATTGTGAGAGCGGATCCTTGACTGTTCTGAAATGCCCAGATATTTATGAACAACCCGTGTGACTTCCGGGTCGATCTCCACAACATCAATACTCGACCCTGGATATTTCGTCTCGATATAACGGGGAATCGTATATCCTCCTCCTCCGATGAACAGAGCTTTAAAGGACTTCCGACTCTTCGCCTGCCATCTCACAAACTCTTCGTAAATCCGGATGTATTCATACTCGAGATAAGAGGGATCATTCAGATCGGTATAGGAGTGAACCAGATGATCGAGCACCAGTGACTCAAGCGTATTATCCTTATTTCCTTTGGTGCTCCGCTTTAGTTTGATCGTATAGAAATCGCTCTCCTTGAAAAAATAGGTGTCTTCATCGAGTGGCGGCTTGAAGGCATATCCATAGGCCATCTTGAGGGAATGAACAGGAGAGGTGGAGATTGACATCTCGTCCGGACGAAGGGCCGCATATCCATAAAGCCCTGCAAGGGGGACGACGAGAAAGATGATTCCAAGGAGGATGGAGAAAAAGGCCATCCCTCTCTTTCTTCCGAGAAAACCTCCGAAGATCAGACCGGAAAGGATGAGGATGATGCCCATGGTGATGAGGATGTTACGCGTTCCCATCCAGGAAATAAGGAAAAATCCTGTGGCAAAGGTCCCGAGGATGGCGCCGAGAGTGGAGAAGGCGTAGATCTTCCCGACCACATTGCCTGTCTTGGCCAGGTTGTTGAGGGCCAATTTAACCACCACAGGCGAGATCATTCCGAGAATACAGGCAGGAACGAAGAAGACGATCGTGGTGATCAGAAGAATCCTCACCATCAGGCTCGTTTCAAAGTGCGCCCCGCCTACCAGATTGGTCAGGGGAGAGATCGAAAACGCTCCAACGCCGGAGAGAAAGAGAAGCCAGCCGAGCGTGGAGGAGCGGGGAAAACGGTCTGCGACCAGTCCGCCAAGATAGGCGCCGATGCTGATGCCGGCAAGAATCACACCGATGATGCTTGTCCAGGTGTAGAGCGAGACGCCTACATAGGGAGCCATAATCCTTCCTGCCACCAGCTCGATGACCAGAGTACAGAAACTGGCAATAAAGACGATGATGTTCGCTTTAACAACCTCTTTTTGCATGTTCAAACCTCACTCTGTTAATTCAGTAGGGGTCATTCTAAAACTTATCCGTCATAAGTTCAATAGAATAAGGGGTAATTGTGTTTGTTGGGTTCTTTGGGTCTATTGGGTTAAGTATTGAAACTCAATTAACCCAAGTAACTCAATAGATACAAGTAACCGTCTAACCCAATCTCCAATATCATAACGCCCCCCAACCCCCTCTTAACTTAAGAGGGGGAGAGGGGGAGTTAATGTTTGTGATTTGGTGCTTCTTAATCATTCTCCTTTATACTTCGGCGTTCTTTTGGCGACGAAGGCGGCAATGCCTTCCTGGGTGTCCTCTGTTCGGGCGATGTCAGCGATGGTTCGGCTTTCCTCCTCCATCTGGGTTTCGAGGGTCTGATTCCATCCCATCTGCATCAGCCTTTTTGCCGCTCCGAACGATTTCGAAGGACCTGAGGCAAGCTGCAATGCCAATTGGCTTGCCTGAGTAAGCAATTCTTCGCCGGCAACAACACGGGTGACGATTCCCAATCCAAATGCCTCCTCTGCGGTGAGCATCCGGTTGCTCAACGTTAATTCAATCGCCCTCTTAAGACCGACCGTGCGGGGTAAAAAATAAGACATGCTTCCATCGGGTGTGAGCCCTACGCGCGTATAGGCCACGCTGAAGCGGGCAGAACGAGCTGCCAGAACAAAGTCGCAGGCAAGGGCAAGGCTCATCCCGGCCCCCACGGCATAGCCCTGGACCGCTGCAACTACAGGCGCTTTCATCCGCACCATCCGGGAGATGGCGGCGTGTAGATAGGTGGTTACCTCTTTAATGTGTATGGGCAGATCCTTCCCCTGCGAGGTGAAAGACTTCAGGTCGCCGCCAGCGCAGAAATGGCTTCCTGCACCACTGATCACCACAGCCCTGACTGCAGGATCCTCATCGCATTGCAGGATGGCATGCATCAGATCCCATGCCCATTCCCGATTAATCGCATTGAGCGCCTCCGGCCGGTTCAGGGTGATGTGCGCCACATGATCTTTGACATCGAACAGAAGGGTCGTATAGTTCATCCTCCCAATACCTCCTTATCCATAGTATTGATGGGAAGTTTACTGTAGCTAAATCAATGTGTCAATCTTTTTAGAGGGTGATCGGGGTTTTCACGAAAACAGGGGTAATTTGAGCTGATCGAGCAACCGATTTGATGTTTTTTTCAGTTGCTTTCCGTGAGTTTCTTTCAAGCGAACAAGAGTAGTTAAAAGTTTTG
>VGRY01000062.1 GCA_016875195.1 Deltaproteobacteria bacterium | reverse complement strand
CCTGGCAGCGCCGTATCAGATCACTTTAAGCCTATATCATAGCTGACAATGTTTTCGATAAATGGCTTTTTCAATGCCTTATAAACAAAACTATTGCCGACTTAATAAAAATCGCTCAATTTAGGTTTGAATTTGAAAAAAATTTCACACATTTCCAACCTATAGTATAAAATTCGACAGGTGTCAATAAAAAAGTGAAACATGCCGTCTATAATCTCGGAAATATTAATAAATTCAACAAAACCGGCAGGTTAATAAACGAAATTGCCTGGGTAGAAAACCTTTTCAGAGACCCCGTTGTAAAAAAACACTTGACAATAAGGATTTTTTTAAATATAAAAAGAAAAAATTTCATACAATTTTTCTCCCCAACGAAGAATGATAAAGTCAAGAAAAGAGATAACCCTCCAGGGAGAGAGTAATAATAAGATTATTGGCGTTTATACTTCTTTACGAAAATCTGAAAAGAAAATAGCAGATTATGTTCTTCAGTCTCCACAGAGTGTAGTACACCTTTCAATCACACAACTAGCTAAGAATCTCCATCTAAGTGAAGCCTCCGTCAGTCGATTCTGCTGTTCAATTGGATATAAAGGGTATAGCGATTTTAAAATGGCCTTGGCAAGGGATACCTTCTTGGGAACGATCAGTAATATCCCAACCGAAATCGAAAAAACCGACACCATATCCACAATTGTCCATAAGACTTCCAAGTTTTTTATTAACGTTCTCCAAGAAATGCCTAAGATGCTCGATCATGAGCATCTCCTCAAAGCGATCAGTGCCATCATCAGAGCAAATAAGTTGCAGATTTATGGAATTGGAGGGTCTGGAGCGATTGCACGCACAGCTCACCATTTTTTTTTAAAAACAGGAATTTCCAGTTTTGTATATGATGATGGGTATATGCAGATTGTTTCTGCTGCTACCTTAAAGGAAGGAGATGTAGCCATTGGGATCTCCCATTCCGGAACCACGCTGGATGTGGTCAATGCGTTCAAGGTTGCCAAGATGAGTGGCGCCACAACCATCGCTGTCACCAGCAACCCCGAATCGCCCCTCGCGGAACAGTCGGATGTTGTCCTTCAGACGACCTCTCAGGAGATTCCCCTGTACGGGGAGTTCATGAGGGCTCGGATCGGGCAGCTTTTTATCGTGGACCTGCTATACATTGGTGTTGTATTCACACAAGGCGACCTGGCAAGAAAGAATCTTGAGAATACCGCAAGAGCCGTGAAGGAGTATTATTGATAACGGTGGGACAAGAGTCGGGCGTAAAGGAGGTGGTGAGAAAATAGGAATAAAGGACGGGGGGAGTGTTACGTTGGCCAATTGAAGATTTTTTAATTCATGAAAGGAGGGTTTTATGGGTAAAATCAGCCGCCGCGAATTACTTAAGGGTCTTGGTATTGGAAGTTTGGCACTGGTTGGTGGTCATATTGTGAAGTCACCGCTAAGCCCCACCCAGCTTGCCTATGCATCGGATGATGTAAAATGGAAGCAGTTCAAGGGTTCCAAACTGGTCTTCATGTCCGAGGATACCCCGCCGACTTCCGCGATCAAATCAAAGATTAAATCCTTCAAGGATCTTACCGGGATGGACATAGAGATCATTCAAGAGCATCTGGATATCGTCTCTGAGAAGGTGGGTATCGATGTCAGGGGCAAGAAGGGCGCCTATCCTGTCTATTACAGCCAGGATAAGCCAATTGGCGCCCCATTCCACGCGCACGCCGAGGATCTTCGAAAATATGAAGCCGACCCGACATTCCCGAAGGTCACAGACGGGGTGGGATCCGATGTCTGGCTTTATCGCTTTCTGGACGTGACCGGCCGTTTCTATGGGGAACCCAAGATTGCAGCCTATCCGTACGATAACGCGATCTGTGTCATGATGTATCGCAAGGACCTCTTCGAGAAGTATTCAAAACAGTTCGAATCGGAATATAAAAAGCCCCTTCGGTATACGGAAAACACGACATGGAAGGACGTGCTCGATATTTCCAAGTTCTTCAAAAAAGCCAATTTCCCCGATGTCAAGTATGGTCTAGCCCTCCAGGGCCGGGAAGGGTGGGGTGGTCAGCTCGATTTTCAGAGGGTCTGTTACGCCCACGGCCAGTGGAGAGAGTGGGACTTTGATGACTGGACCGGCAGCCGAAAGCCTGGGCCCTGTAAGTGGGGGGATGAGCAGTCAATTGTGTGCCTCGAAAAATACAAGGAACTCATGCAGTACAGCCATCCGGATTCTCTCACCAATGACTGGTCGGGCGCCAACACGGCCTACATCACCGGGCTTGCTGCCATGGTTCCCAACTATGGCGAGTTTGCGGCCGTGGTGGAAGATCCCAAGCAGTCGGTTGCCGCTGGTGGACGGACTGCCTACGAGCTGTGTCCCAAGGGAGATCCCTCCTGGATCGTCAACCGCGGGAAAGCCGTCAATGCCACCAATTACGGTATCGGTGGTATTGCCATCAACAGTTATTCAAAACCAGAACTAAAGAAAGCCGCTTATCTTTTTGTCCTCTGGGCCACATCTTACGAGACGATGATGATGGTCCTGAAGGACGTGGGGGGCACCCCAGACCGGAAGCGGGTATTCGAGGACCCGGAGGTGAAGAAGGCCTTCGTTCGTGAAACCGCACCCATGAAGAATATTGAACCTGTGGAGATGGAAAAGGGAAATCCCGCTTCCAGGGTGACCAAGGTCCCTTTGATGCCCAATGGTTTGACTTATGGCCCTTCCCTCAAAGGGATTCTGCCTCCGAACGTTGTCGTGGGACCGAAGATTCCAAAGTTCAACGAGTACATCCAGATTCTGACCTCGGAAGTCCAAAAATGCGTCAGTGGGGCGAAGACGGCAAAGGAAGCCTGCCTGGCCATCAAAGAGAAGACGGACAAACTCCATGGAGTGAAATAACTCTCCCTTTGCCTGAGTCGGGGATAAACTCCAGGCCCCGACTCAGTTTTCTAAATCTGCGACTTTGAGGAATATCATGGGGAAAATTCCAAACACAGTTATGACGGGAGAATGGCAGGTCCCCAGAAAGAAGACGTTCTTTGAAAGAATTCAGGGGGCCTTCCCTTTCCACTTCCGGTTAATGCTTCCAGCCATTATTGTCTTGGCTATCATCACTCTCTATCCGTTTTTCTGGATGATCTGGCTGAGCCTCCACGAGACGGCTATGAACCCGGGAGAACAGGACATCTTCGTCGGCTTAGCAAACTACGCCAACCTGCTCGATGACGAGGTCTTCCTAAACGGAGTGAAGCTTCTGATCTGGTATTTTGTCATCTGCCTTTCAGTAGAGATGTTTCTGGGGGTTAGCATTGCCTTACTCATCAATGGGATGAAGTATGAAAACCTCTTTGTCATCCTTTTCCTGATGCCGATGATGGTGGCCCCCATCGTGGTGGGCTATCTTTATAGCTACCTGTACAATGTCTCCTTTGGCTGGTATTTCTGGTTCTTAAAATCCATCGGCTTCCTCCAGACCGACACAATCCTGGCCAGCGCCAAACCTGTCCTCGGTTTTCTCCCATCTGTCGCTTTCTTCGGAGTGGTGGCGGCGGATGTCTGGAACTGGACGCCTCTGATCATTCTCATTGTCCTGGCGGGGCTCAAGAATGTTCCCCAGGATCAACTAGAAGCGGCCCGTATGGATGGAGCAGGGTCGTGGCGGACCTTATGGGATGTCACCTTGCCGAATATCCGCTCGGTGTTGCTCATTGCCGGTATTTTGCGTTTCATGGATAACGTCCGCTATATCGATACCATCTATGTGCTCACCAAGGGAGGACCGGCCGATAGCACGAAAATACTCCCCTTCCACCTGTACAACATCTCATTCCGCTACTTTGAGTTCGGCCGCGGGGCGGCGGTCGGCTTTATCCTTTTATTGTTCATCATATTTATGGCAATGTTCTTCGTGAAGGTATTCAAGAAAAAGGAGGTGGCTCCCGTTGGATAAAACAGAACTCGTCTCACGGTCCCAGAAGCGGAAGAAGAAAATCTTGGGGACGTTGACATACATAGCCGTGATTGTCTTTCTGATATGGACCATCACTCCCCTTTTCGTCATGGTGGTGTCCTCTTTCAAGGACCTCCGAGAGGCTTTTCAGATCCCGCAGGTGGGTGATTGGAAGGGTGTCATAAAATTCTTTCAATTTACCCCTACTACGCGGCATTACGTCGAACTCTTCACTATGGAGGATTTCAGGCCTTTCATAATTAACAGCCTGATTGCCTCAATCAGCGCATCGATCATTGCCGTGATATTGGGAAGCCTTGCCGCTTACGGGTTGGCCCGTGGAAGAATACCCGGGGAGGAACACATCTCCTTCTGGATCATCTCGTGTCGAATGGCTCCTGTGGTGGCGGTCATGGTGCCCCTCTATTCCATTTTCAGCGGCCTGGGCCTGCTGGAAGCATACCGCTGGCGGAATCTGCTCTGCCTGATGCTGGCGTATACTACCTTCAGTTTGCCATTCGCCGTCTGGTTCCTGCGGAGTTTTTTCGAAGATATCCCCACGGAGATTGAGGAAGCGGCGAAGGTCGATGGGTGCTCCAATTTCAGGGCCTTCTGGGACATCATCCTTCCGCTGGCAAAGCCAGGGATCGTTGCGGGCTTCATTCTGTGCATGATTCTGTCATGGAACGACTTCATCTTCGCCAGTGTCCTCGGCCAGCAGGGGGCCAAAACTCTTCCGGTAGCCACCTCGGAACTCCATTCCACGGTGGATATCAAGTGGGGCCGAATCCTGGCTTCAGGAACGATGCTCTGTGTGCCCATGTTAACCCTGGGATTGTTGATCAAAAAATACCTGGTCCAGGGCCTTACCATGGGAGCGGTACGGCAGTAATATGGAAAACGAAAACCATAAATAACATTTAGTAAGGAGGAACCTCTTTGGCCAGCGTAACCATTAACAAGGCATGGAAGAGATACGGGAAGATTGAGGCAGTCAAAAACCTTTCTCTGGAGTGCAAGGATAAGGAGTTTCTTTGCCTTCTGGGGCCGTCAGGTTGTGGGAAATCGTCAACCCTTCGGATGGTCGCAGGGCTGGAACAGATCAGTGAGGGGACAATTTCGATTGGCGACCGGGTCGTCAATGAATTAGAGCCTAAGGATCGGGATGTTGCCATGGTCTTTGAAAGCTACGCCCTCTATCCCCACAAGACCGTTTTCGAAAACATGGCCTATCCGCTCCGGTTGCGGAGCCATCAGTATTCTTCAGCCCAAATCAAAGAGCGTGTGAAGCATGCGGCAGAGATTCTCGAAATATCCGACCTATTGGACCGCATGCCACGGCAGCTCTCAGGAGGCCAGCGCCAAAGGGTAGCCATCGGCCGGGCCATCGTGAGGGATCCCCAGGTATTTCTAATGGATGAGCCCATTTCGCACCTGGACGCCAAACTTCGAACCCACATGCGAGGAGAGCTGAAGCACCTTCATAAAGAGCTCAATGCGACGATGCTCTACGTAACCCATGACCAGTTGGAAGCGATGTCCATGGCGGATCGGATCGCCATCATGAACCTCGGCGTCCTCCAACAGGTTGGGACACCGGATGAAATCTTCAACCATCCTGTCAACGAGTTCGTGGCTGGGTTCGTGGGAGATCCTCCGATGAATTTTATCAATTGCCGCTTGGAGGTGATGGGGGATCAGTGGTATCTTGGAAATTCAGCCTTTAAGATCGGTCTTTCCCCTGAGATGAGGAAGTCTCTGGAGAAGAATGGCCACGCCTTCGATCGATCCCTGGATGTGCGGCTGGGGGTCCGGCCTGAGAACTTTACCATTTCAGCGAAGAAGTCGACAGAAGATTCTTTCCAGGTGGAGGTCTACGTCACAGAACCCCTGGGAGAAGACATGATCGTTGATGTGCTCTTGCAGGAAAACAAATTGAAGCTTAAGACAAGAATCGAATTTGAGCCGAAGATGGGTGATAAGATCTGGCTCGATATCAACAAGCGGAAGATGCATCTTTTCGACCATGAGACGACGAAAGCCTATTTTTGATTTGCACACGTTCATTTTGCGGAGGATTTGATAATGTCATTCGATAAGAAGAAGTCGATCGATTTGTACAGGATGATGGTGCGGATACGGGCATTTGAGGAACAATGCATTCAGCTTTCTCACAAAGGACTGATCGGAGGATCTCTCCATCTCTATATCGGTGAAGAAGCGATTGCAGCAGGCTCCATTGATGTTTTAAATGCGGATGACTATATCGCCAGTACCCACAGGGGGCACGGCCACTGCATTGCCAAGGAGGCTGATATGGGCCGGATGTTTGCAGAGCTGCTGGGGAAGGAGACAGGCTATTGCAAAGGGAGAGGAGGGTCCATGCACATCGCAGATGTGAAGCTTGGGATGCTCGGGGCCAATGGGATCGTCGGGGCCGGGATCCCGATTGCTGTGGGCGCAGCCCTCGCAATCAAGTATCGAAAAGGAAACCAGGTTGTTCTATGCTTTTTCGGGGATGGCGCTACGAGCACGGGAGCATTCCATGAAGGCGTTAACCTGGGGGCAGCCTGGAGACTCCCCGTGATCTTCATCTGCGAGAACAACCTCTATGCGATCACGACCCCCATCTCCAAGTCATGCGCCCTCAGAGATGTTGCAGACAGGGCGAATGGCTATGGGATGCCGGGTGTGATGGTGGATGGGAATGATGTTCTTGCCGTTCGGGAGGCGGCTTTGAAGGCCGTTGAGAGGGCTCGGAAGGGGGACGGCCCGACTCTAATCGAATGCAAGACTTACCGGTGGCTGGGACACCATCTGGGGGATGATGGGAAGTATCGAAGTCCGGAAGAGGTTCAGTACTGGAAGGACCGGGATCCCATAAAGACCTTTTCTCACCGTCTTTTGAAAGAGAAGATCGCCACCGAGAAAGGATTGAAAGAGATCCATGGGGAAGTGGAGAAGGAAATCGAGACTGCGGTCAAGTTTGCATACGATAGCCCCCCTGCAAACCCGGAGAGAATTCTAGAGGACGTATTCTATTCTATCGGGAATTTATCCATGGGAGAGAAAAGGATATGACGACGAGGGTGATCAAATATCGTGAAGGGATCCAGGAGGCTCTTCGGGAGGAGATGATCCGGGATCAGTCCGTCTTTTTAATCGGAGAAGATATCGGGACAAGAGGCGGATCATACAAGGCGACAGACACATTGCAGGATCAGTTTGGGGAGGAGAGGATTTTGAACGCCCCCATTTCAGAAGCGGCGATTGTTGGTGCTGCTCTGGGAGCAGCCCTTGCTGGTGCAAGGCCCGTTGCGGAAATCATGTATATCGATTTTTCTGGTCTGGCTATGGATCAGATCTTTAACCAGTGTGCGAAATTTCACTTTATGACAGGGGGATCGGCTATTGTCCCTCTTGTTATCCGCACGCAAGGAGGAGCAGGGAGGGGAATTGCGGCCCATCACTCCCAGAGCCTTGAGGCATGGTACTCCCATATTCCGGGATTGAAGGTCGTTATGCCTTCCACTCCATATGATGTGAAAGGGCTTTTAAAAGCGTCGATCCGGGATGATAACCCTGTCTTCTTCATCGAACATAAGCTTCTTTACCTTTCTACAGGGCCCGTTCCTGAAGAGGAATATATTATTCCCCTGGGGAAGGCGGATATAAAGAAAGAAGGGGATGATGTTACGATCATTACATACTCAAAGATGGTGATGGATTCATTGAAAGCGGCCGAGCAACTGGAGAAAGAAGGGATCTCAGCGGAGGTACTCGATCTTCGCACCCTTGTTCCGCTGGATGTGGAAGCGATTGTTGAATCGGTAGGGCGGACCCATAAAGTCGTCATTGTCAGCGAAGCCTGTAAAACAGGGGGGTTCGCAGGGGAAATAGCAATGACCATCATGGAACAGGCCTTCGATCTTCTTGATGCACCGATCAAGAGAGTCACGGGTCTTGACACACCTATCCCCTATGCTTTTCATTTAGAGGCGGCGGTTATCCCGAATCCGGATTGGATCATCAAGGCCGTAAAAGAGGTCGTGTAGAACGAGTTTTCACCCGACTTCGTTGAGTCCTTGCATCAGAGACACGAAACTAATCTCCTGTAAATTAATTCATATTATGGAGGGAGCATGGGCGCCCATTATTACATCGGTTACGATTGCGGAACGATGGGAACAAAAGTGGCAATCTATACGGGTGAAGGAGAACTCATTTCGGAAGCTTACAGGGAACATGTTATCCTTTATCCAAAGCCCGGTTGGGCAGAGATGGAAGCAGAACAATTCTACAAGGTTGTATCGGAGGGTATCCAGGAATGTTTGAGGAAAGGAAGGGTAGAACCAGGAGCTGTAAAGGGAATCAGCTGCAGCGGCATTATCTGCGGCTTCGTTCCCATCGATTCAAACTGGAAACCTTTGGCCCCTTACATTCCGTATCTGGATGGAAGAGCCCAGCAGGAGGTCATTGATCTTCAGAATGCCGAACCCCTATGGGCTGAAGAGAGCGGAAACGCCGATGTGGGAGCCTACATGCCTCCTGTTATCCTCAAATGGGTTTTGGCGAATATGCCAGAGGTACGAAAGACTGCCAGGAAGGTGGTGGGAGCAGCCCACTACGTAATGGGGAAGTTTGGAGGGATGAAGGCAGACGAGGCATTCATCGACTGGGCCCATCAGTCTGGTTGGATCATCGGATTTGACGCCAGAAAACGTGATTGGTCGGAGCGTCAGATCAAGATACTAGATCTTCCTCGTGAGATCCTGCCACGGGTGGTCAAGCCGTGGGAGGTGGTAGGAGAGCTCTGTGCGAAGGAGGCCGAGGTCCTGGGCTTAAAACCGGGCGTGCCCTTAGTGGCCGGCGGCGGAGACATCATGCAGTCCTGTCTGGGATCCGGTTTGACCGAGGTCGGGATGTCCTTTGATGTAGCCGGGACAGCTTCCATCCTCGCCTTTGCGGTGAAAGAGATCGATCCGGTTATCACACGGAAAAAGGTGTTGGTGAATGCCATGAATACCTTCGATGACCAGTACCTGCTCTGGGGCTTCATCCCGGCAGGCGGACTGAGCCTTCGCTGGTTTCGGGATGAGATCTACATGAGGCGGGGAGACAGCAAGGTCTACCGGGAGCTGGATCAACTCGCAGCCCAGGTGCCTCCGGGATCAGACTTCTCCCTCTTTTTCCCATTCCTACAGGGGAGGAGTTCCCCCTTCTGGTCGACAGCGAGCGGGACCTGGCTGGGGTTAAGGGGATCCAACCAGGCGGCCCACCTCTGGAGATCGATGCTGGAATCGATCGCCTTTGAATACCTTTTCTGGACGAACATTCTCCGAGATGAGGGAATCGAGGTAAACCGGATGATCGGGACCGGAGGTGGAAGCAATAGCCCTCTGTGGAACCAGATCAAGGCCGATATGTTGGATCTGGAATACATGATTCCGGCACGGTCCGAAGGGGCTGTTCTCGGTAACGCTCTGCTGGCTGCTTATGGCGTGGGAGACATAAAGGACATGAAGAAGACGATCAAAGAGTGGGTGACGTTCCAGGAGGTCTATAGACCCAATCCCAAAGCGACAGCTCTCTATGAGCGTGTGGCCAAGGTCAGGGAGGAGATTCTGAACGGACCCTTGCTCGAATGCTTCGATAGAGTCCAATCGCTTCATAGCTTGGAACGCTGAGAGAAGGAGAAGGTATGGTAACCGTTATTGAGATGCCCAAATTGAGTCCTACCATGGAGCAAGGGAAGGTGGTCAATTGGGCAAAGGAGGAGGGGGATGCGTTAGAGAAAGGGGAGATCCTCTTTGAGGTGGAGACAGATAAGGCAAATGTGGAGATAGAATCTCCGAGAGGAGGTTATCTCAGAAAGATCCTCGTCAAAGCCAATGTTCTTGTCGGTGTCAACACGCCTATTGCAATCATAGCAGATTCAATGAAGGAGGATGTTGAGGGAGCCTTGGCCGCAAGGCAGAGGGGAGCCGAAGTAGTCTCTGAAGAAAAAGAAACGCCTCTTCCAGCACAGGCGAAACCTTTTTCGGCTCCGTCCGCAGGGCGGGTGAAGATATCGCCCATTGCCCAGAAACTTGCAAAGGAACATGGAATCGACCCAACCCTCCTGCAGGGAACAGGCCCCGGAGGGAGGATTGTCAAAGAAGATGTGGAGCAGGCCTTTGCTCAGCAATCGAAAATACCTACGCCTATAGCTCCCCCTCACGTTGCTCCTTCGGTATTTTCTCCAGCCCCTTACAAGGATATCGAACTAACAAAAATGAGAAGAGTGATTGCCCAGCGCCTTTCAGAGAGTAAACGGGTCGCACCCCATTTTTATGTCGATATGACGGCAGATGTCACAAATATCATTCGCCTCAAAGAAGATTTGGAGAAAAAGGTCGAACAAGCCATCAGTTTAAAGCTGACCCTTACGGATATCCTCCTCAAACTGGTTTCGCAGGTTTTAAAAGAATTCCCAATGCTAAATGCCAGCTTATTAGAAGACCGTATCCGGATGTTTCAGGAAATCAATATTGGGGTGGCAGTGGGTATTGAAGAGGGACTTGTAGTGCCTGTCGTCAGAAACGTAGATCAGAAGACGGTTTCTCATATCTGTCAGGAGGTGAAGGATCTGGTCAATAAGGCCCGGAATAAAAGACTCCTGCCCCACGAGTATTCCGGGGGTACCTTCACGGTCACCAACCTTGGAATGTTCGGTGTGGAGAACTTCCATGCGATCATCAACCAGCCTGAAAGTGCGATATTGGCCGTGAGTTCCATTAAACAAAGTCCCGTGGTGGTGGACGGAAAGATTGAATCAAGGCCTCTCATGAATCTCTCCCTCTCCGTTGACCATCGGGTGGTTGACGGAGTAATGGCAGCGAGGTTTCTGGGCCGGATAAAGGAGTTGATCGAATCCCCCTACCTCCTTTTTGTGTAGGGAAAAAGTTAAACTCCATTAACAAGCGACCGATGGTTATAATTGAAATAATTTGGGCTTAAATTTTTTCAAAAAATCCTTTTTATACATTTTGGGATAAACATCAGCAACCTTGAGGTTTCTGAAGAGAAGATCAGCGGGGATTATCCTGATCTGGTGGGAAGGATATCACGCACATCACAAGGAGGATCATCGAAGTGGCGATCAACATCACCATGCCCAAATGGGGCCTGACGATGAAAGAGGGGAAGATCACCAAGTGGTTTAAACAAGAGGGTGATCCCGTAAAAAAGGGCGAGGAATTATTCGAAGTGGAAACGGAGAAGATCACGAACAAAGTGGAAGCCGTTGCCAGCGGGATACTCTTTCAGATTGTTGTCACTGTGGGGACGACTGTACCAGTGGGAACCATCGTTGCCATCATCGCGGAGCCGGGGGAACAACCCAAGCGCATTGAAGGCGTGCAGATGGGTGAAGTGGTTGGGGCTGCGGCGACATTGCCCAGTGGCCTGGTCCCCTCCAAAGAGCCCAGAGCAGAGAAGTTCGTCCTCGCTACGCCGGCGGCAAGGCGTCTGGTAAAAGAACTGGGCATCGATCTGGCGAAGGTCCCGGGCACCGGGCCCGGGAAACAGGTTAAAGAGGCAGACGTGACCAAATATCATGAGGAAGGACCACCTCCACCCAAGATCTCGCCCCTTGCAAAAGAGATGGCGAAACAGGCAGGCTTGGATATATCCACAATTGCCGGGACTGGAGAAGAGGGCAAGATTACCAAAGAAGATGTGAAACGTGTGCTGGAAATGAAAACCCTGGAGAAGGAGGAAGCAAAACCTGTACGGTCAATTCCTTTGACCGGCATACGGAAGGCGATTGCAAATAATATGTATGATAGCCTTCATAACTCAGCCCAACTGACAGTTTTTACAGAAGTAGATGTGACTGAAATGGTGCGATTCCGGGACTTGGTTCGGGAAGAATATAAAAAAGATGAGACGGTGAGGGTATCCTATAATGATATAGTTATGATGGGGACCGCCCGCGCTTTAAAGCATTTTCCTATTATGAACTCCACACTGGTGGGCGATGAGATCCTACTTCATGACGCTGTGCATATGGGCATAGCTGTTGCTATACCCGAAGGGCTTATCGTGCCGGTGCTGCGTGATGCGGACAAGAAAGGGCTTTTAGAGATCGCCCGGGAGTCAAGAGAATTAGCTAGGAAAGCACGTGAAGGGACCTTAACTGTGGACGAGGTGACTGGAGGCACGTTTACCATTACCAATGTGAGCATGTTTGAAGTGGATGGGTTCACGCCGATACTGAGGCCACCCGAGACGGGAATCCTGGGCGTCGGTCGGGTCAAGGAAAAACCGGCCATATATAACGGAGAAATCGCAATTCGGTCCATGATGTTTCTGAGCCTGACCTGGGATCACCGAGTGGTAGACGGCGCTCCTGCAAATGCTTTCTTAGAAACAGTAGCTCGTTATCTTCAGCATCCAAGTTTGATCGTGACATAATTGATCGACAAACCATCAGTTCTCAATGAGGTAATATTATGCACGATGTGATTGTGATTGGTGCTGGGCCTGGGGGATATGCTGCAGCCATTCGCACCTCCCAACTCGGAGGGAAGGTGGTGTTGGTCGAAGCTGCCGAAGTAGGTGGTACCTGTGTCAACCGGGGATGTATCCCCAGCAAGGTTTTGATGAGGGCGGTATCCCTACTCCACTGGATCCGCACGGGAAAGGAATTCGGGATCAATGCGTCCGTCGAACAATTGGACTTAAAAGCTCTCATAGCTAGGAAAAACGGGGTAGCGGGTGATATCCGAGTGGGAATGGAAAGTCTCCTGAGAAACAACGGTGTAGAGTTCATCAAGGGGCGGGCTCTCTTGAAAAGTCCTCGGGAAGTCAATGTCAACGGTGGTGTCTTGGAGGCTAAAAAAATCATCCTATCAACAGGAAGTTGTCTGGACGTCCCGGATATACCTGGTCTGGAAGAAGCTGCCTTGACCACTGATCAGGTGTTTGAAATGACAGAAGTCCCTTCTTCGGTGCTGATATGGGGGTTCGCCGGGTCCATTGAAGTGGAAATGGCAACTTTACTTAACGCATTTGGTTCTAAAGTATATCTGGCCACGCACCACCCGAGGATCCTTCCTCGCGAAGACCATGGTACAAGCCTAAGGATTGCTCAAAGTCTGAGGGAGCAAGGGGTGAAACTGCTTCCACGCTTCAATCTCCAATCGGTTCGAAAGTCGAAGGAAGGTTACGAAGGTGTATTATCCGGTCCCGAAGAACATGCCGTGGTGGTGGAGAGAGTTCTGGTTTCTTCCCGGAGGCCTAAAACGGCCCCTCTGGGGCTGGAACAGGTCGGCGTTCGGTTAAATGAAGACGGCAGCATCAAGGTAAACAACAGGCTGGAAACCTCTGTGGAAGGGATCTACGCCATCGGGGATGCTACGGGAGGATGGATGCTCAGCCATGCCGCCTCGTCCATGGCGGTGACTGCTGCAGAAAATGCCATGGGGAAAACGAACACATTCTCCTTTCACCTGATTCCACGGGGTATATGGACATTTCCCGAGGTAGGCGCTGTGGGTCTCTCCGAAGAGGAGGCCGAAAAACGAGGGATGGAGATCGAAGTTGGGAATTTTCCTTATTCCATTAACGGGTTGGCCATGGCCCGAAACGAGATGAGTGGTGCAGTGAAAATTATCTCAGACGCCCGGTACGGAGAAATTCTGGGCGTCCATATCGTGGGGAGCAATGCGACAGAATTGGTGGGCGAGGCCGTTCTGGCCATGCAGCTTGAGGCCACGGTCCGTGAACTGGCTTCAAGTATCCGGGTCCACCCCACCTTTTCAGAAGCGATGGTCGATTCGGCCCGTGTTGCTGAAAACTGGGCTTTGTATCTGCCGAAGCGCTGAGTCATGGACGAATGAATGAAGGGGTCTCGCCTCGAAGGTTTGGAAGTACTGGACTGGAGCCTGTTGGAATATGGAGAAGCCCTTTTGCGGCAGAAAGCATTGGTTGAAGAACGTATTGCAGGGTCCTCTTCGGACCGTGTCGTGCTGGTGGAGCATCCCCCTGTGGTGACGATTGGTCGAAGCGGGACTTTTGAGGATCTGCGTATTCCGGCAGAAGCGCTCCGTCAGAGAGGCGTAGCCCTGCACTACGTAGATCGCGGTGGCATGGTCACGTTCCACGGCCCGGGTCAGATGGTGGCTTATCCAATTGTGAAGCTCAACAACAGGGATTTGCATCTCTATCTCCAAACCCTGCAGGACACCGTAGCGGCTGTACTTCGAACCTATGGCCTGAGTCCAGCCTTCAGGGAAGGGAAGCCCGGCGTGTGGCTGGGTTCCGCCAAGGTGGCCAGTATCGGCATCGCTATGCGAAAATGGGTGACATACCATGGTGTTGCATTGAACGTGAACACCGACCTGAAATGTTTCAACTGGATTGTCCCCTGCGGAGATTCAGATGCAAAGACCACCTCCATGGAACACGAGTTGGGTTTCTCGCCTGATTTGGCCGAGGTGAAGAAGCATTTCATAGAGGCGTTCGGCACGGGATTCGGATATACCAAGGGGCCCAGCGTTCAGCAAGAACCCTCCAAACACCCTGTTTGGCTGATCCGTAACGCTCCCTGCACCGCCACCATCAATCGAATGGAGGAAAGGCTTAGCCAGTGGCGATTGGCTACGGTGTGCCAAATCGCCCACTGTCCCAATCTCGGTGAATGTTTTGCGCGGGGCACGGCTACCTTCATGATATTGGGCACTCGGTGCACCCGGTGGTGCCGTTTTTGCGCCGTGGATAAGGGCGTCCCCCAGCAAGTGGACCCTGAGGAACCGGAGCGTGTGGCGCAAGTGGCACAAACGCTTGGGCTGAGGTATGTGGTCGTCACTTCCGTGACCCGCGATGATCTTTCGGATGGTGGCGCAGATCAATTCATACGGACCATTCATCATCTCCGAAGACTGTGCCCGGATTCACGAGTTGAAGTGTTAGTCCCCGATTTTAAGGGCTCCTTAGCCGCCCTGCAAAGGGTGTGCGAAGCCCGTCTTGATATATTCAATCATAATATAGAGACCGTGGCACGTTTGTATCCCCGTGTTCGACCTCAAGCACATTACCGGCGCTCTCTGGGCGTCCTGGAATATGCCGCTAGGCAGGGACTTCGCGTCAAATCCGGTCTCATGCTGGGACTCGGAGAAACGGAGCGCGAGGTGATGGAGACGTTCGCTGACCTGAAACGGACCGGGTGCCATTACTTGACGATAGGCCAATATTTATCGGCCTCCAAAGACCATGTTCCAGTGGCTCGATTTGTATCCCCGGAGGAGTTTGAAAGATGGGCTGAAACTGCACGTTCTATGGGATTTAAGGGGGTGGCCGCAGGACCCCTTGTGCGAAGTTCTTATCGAGCCGATGAAATGTTTGAGACCTTCAATGCTTGAAAATGGAGCGAATCCATGGCCAAAAAGGGCTTTATTGTAGAGATCGGAATGGGAATTGATCTGCATAGGGAAGACGCAACCCAAGCCGCATGCCGAGCCGTCAAAGATGCGATCTCCAAAAGTTGTTTATGCAGACTCGTGGAAATATCGGGCTTCAGGACGTAAAAGAGGTTTACATGGATATCCTCGTTGCTTCGCCTAAACCACATAAGGTTAATATGGATGAATTAATGGTCAATGTGCCAATCGGGCAAAAGACGGCCCGCTCCGTTGCAGGAGGGATGATAATACAGGGATTTTGTGTTACCCAATTTGCACTAGAGTCCGATCAAATTGTGGTGGCCAATGCCGTCATAACCATGTTCATCGATCATTGAAGTGGCAATGGCTACAGAAGGGGGTGATATTCCGAAAGCTTGCAGCGTTTTAAATTGGGCCAACTTTTTGGTTAAATAACCTTAATGAAGGAGGATCAAAAAATGAGCCTCAACAATGAAAAAATGATTCAAATGTATGCGACCATGACCAAAATCCGAGTATTTGAGGAGAGGGTAGCTGCCCTGTTCGCAGCGGGCAAAATTCCGGGATTTGTCCACCTTTATGTTGGAGAGGAAGCAGTTGCTACCGGGACATGTGCAACGCTCCGTGATACAGATTACATTACCAGTACACATCGCGGACACGGGCATCTGATCGCCAAAGGGGGAGACGTAAAGTTGATGATGGCCGAGCTCTTTGGGAAAAAGACCGGGTACTGCAAAGGAAAAGGCGGCTCCATGCATATTGCTGACATCGATTTAGGAATATTGGGGGCTAACGGCATTGTAGGAGGAGGCCCCCCAATTGCCACAGGTGCTGCACTAGCCGCCCAATATTTAGAAAAAGACTTTGTTGCTGCCTGTTTTTTTGGGGATGGAGCAGCCAACCAGGGTACTACACATGAGGCCATGAATCTATCAACCTGCTGGAAACTTCCAGTAATTTTTATCAATGAGAATAACCTGTACGGCATATCATCTTGTACCGTCAACTCTATGTGTGTGCCTGATATTGCGGACAGAGCTGCGGCGTACGATATGCCTGGTGTGGTAATAGACGGAAACGATGTGATGGCCGTCTATGAAGCGGTCTTTGAGGGAGTTAAACGGGCCCGGCAAGGGAAAGGTCCTACATTGGTTGAATGCAAAACGTACCGGCATAGGGGACATTTCGAGGGAGATCCTGACATCTACCGGCCAAAAGAAGAGATCCAGGAATGGATAGCTAAAGATCCGATCACACGATTTGAAAAGAAGCTTCTGGATATGCAAATATTAACCCAGAAAAAGGTGGGAGAGATTAGGAGTTCCATAGAGAAGGAATTAGATGAAGCTGTGCGTTTCGCGGAAGAAAGTCCATGGCCGGAGCCAAGCGAAGTTACTCAGGATGTCTACACACTTTGAAAGAGAGAACCCCTTTTCATCATGGTCTTGTAGATAGGGCGTTTCTCTCAAGGAAAGGAGGATTGTTCTATGCCTATCCTGAATTTTGCACAGGCCCTAAACGATGCCCTCAAACTCGAGATGAAGCGAGACCCGAATATCTATGTCGCCGGAGAGGATGTGGGCATTTATGGAGGTATTTTTGGCGTCACGACTGGTCTGCTCGATCAGTTCGGTTCCAAACGGGTCCGGGACACGCCGATTACAGAGAGCGCCATCGTCGGAACCGCTGTAGGTGCGGCCCTCGCGGGTCTCCGACCGATTATCGAATTTATGATGATAGATTTTATCGGAGTGGCCATGGACCAGCTTTATAATCAAGCGGCCAAGATGAAGTATATGTTTGGGGGCAAAGCAAAAATTCCAATGGTACTTAGAGGTACATGCGGGGGAGGAATGAGTGCTGCGGCACAGCATTCCCAATGTCTGGAGGCCTGGTTCATGCATGTGCCCGGCTTGAAGGTGGTGATGCCCAGCACGCCTTATGATGCCAAGGGACTCTTGATCTCATCCATTCGGGACGACAATCCTGTGGTCTTTCTGGAGCATAAGATGCTCTACGGACTGGAAGGGGAGGTACCGGAACGGACATACACCATCCCCCTCGGGGAGGCCCACATAAAGCGGGAGGGACGAAACGTTACGGTCGTGGCAACAGCCCAGATGGTGAATCGGGCATTGAGTGCGGCTGAAAAGCTTTCCGCCGAGGGGGTCAGCGTGGAAGTGGTGGATCCCCGCACCCTTTCTCCCCTGGATGAAGGGACTATCTTGGAATCCGTACGAAAGACGCACCGTCTGGTGATCGTGCACGAAGAAGTAAAGTTTGCGGGTTCTGGGGCGGAGATTGCGGCCATGGTCGCTGAAAAGGGCTTCGATTACCTGGATGCTCCGATCCTTCGCGTGGCCGCGCCTTTTACTCCGGTTCCCTTCTCTCCTTCATTAGAGAGGGAATTCATCCCAAGCGAAGAGAAGATCATCCAGGCGGTGAAAACTGTGATGGGGAAGTAACAGGGGACAAAACCAGGCTGAGAAAACCTGGATGTTTTCCTCGATCCCATGGAGCTTAGATTCGGAAAGCTCAACGATTCGGTTCCATCCTGGATCCAGGGGGAGATACCCGGAAGGGATGGAGGCGGACGGGGAGGTTTGACTTGTCGCTTGTGGGGATCATTGCCAATCCAGCCTCTGGGAAGGACATTCGGCGACTGGTGGCCTATGGAAGTGTATTCGATAATCAGGAAAAGGTCCGAATTGTGCGACGGGTTCTCCTTGGTCTGTTGGCTGTAGGCGTGGACCAGATTTGTTATATGCCCGACTACTTTGGAATCGTAGAACGGGCCTTGACCCAGATCAATATCTCCGCCCAAATTTTTCACACAGGTTTCCGAATAAGAGGCAATCAAGAAGATACTGTCCAGGCAGCCAGGATCATGGAGGAGAGAGGCGCCACCTGTATCGTAACTGTCGGGGGAGACGGAACCAATCGAGCCGTGGCCAAGGGAAACGCCTCGGTTCCCGTTCTTCCCATTTCCACAGGCACGAATAATGTATTTCCTTCCATGGTCGAAGGAACTGTAGCCGGACTGGCCGCTGGCCTGGTGGCCAGGAAGCTGGTGCCTTTAGAGGAGAGTACGTTTTCTTCTACGAAACTGGAGGTGGTCCTGGATGGAAAGGTTGTGGATCTGGCCCTGGTGGATGCAGTGGTCTATGATGATCTTTTTGTGGCATCACGGGCTGTTTGGGACATGGGCAAGGTCCGAAAAATATTTTTGAACCGGGCTGCACCAGATAGTATTGGGCTTTCTTCTATCGGAGGCCTGATTCATCCCATTGCAGCGGAGGAACCTCAAGGTGTATGTCTGGAACTGGGGGGTAATGGTCGACCTGTTATGGCGCCGGTGGCTCCGGGAATGATCAAGAAGGTATTCATAAAGACCAAAGACGTCATGAAAGTAGGTGAAGAAGTGGAAATCCGCTTTGCACCTTCTATTCTGGCTCTGGACGGTGAGCGGGAAGTGGAAGTCCGCAAAGGACAACGCGCTGCAATTTGTCTCAGAAAGGATGGCCCCATCGTGGTGGATGTAGCCCGTACAATGGGTGGTGCAATGAAAAGGAGAATCCTTGCTCCAGAGGAAAATGAGGTCGTGGCCCCCTTTTCTTCCATTGGAGAAATCTGAAAAGCATGAGGGTTTCTTAATGAATTTATCAGCTTTTTATTGCGATGGTTCTTGTCTCCTGTTAATATCCAGCTTAGAACTTGGAGAAGGGGCGACTGTTCAGGAGGTCGTAAGGAATTTGGGAATTCCTCTTGAAAAAGTGAAGATGATGTTGCTCAATGGGAAGGGGGTTGATTCTGATAGCATTTTATCTAACGACAGATTGCGGACTCCAGGCGAAGATGTTTTTACAAAAGCAGGGGTAAATCTGAGTGGAGGGCAAGAAGATGGTGGAAAAAAGGAGATACCTTGCTGGGATCGATGCAGGAACTACCGGTGTCACAGTCATGATTGTCGATACCCACGGCCATGTCATTGGAACAGGATACCGGGAATACCCTTGCAAATTTCCGCATCCGGGCTGGGTGGAACAGGATATGGAGTTGATGTGGGCACGGATCTGTGAGGCCAGCAAAGAAGCCATCGCCAAGACCGGGGTAAATCAGAAAGATATTGCCTCTTTGGGCTTCTCCAGCCAGAGGGGAACCTTTGTCCTGGTGGACAGAGAGATCAATCCTTTAGCTGATTCCATTGTCTGGTCCTGTGGCCGCGCCTCGGAGGAGTTGAAATGGATACGGGAGAAATTGGGTTCTGACCGGTATCATAACATCACAGGCGTTCCCCTTTCCGGTCTCTGGTCCTATGCTAAGATCAAGTGGGTGATCGACAATGAGCCCGCCCTTTTCGAAAGGTGTTACAAAATCCTGAATGGTCAGGAGTTCTTTCTCCACAAGTTTGGGTCTGATGACATCTCCTCGGACCCGGCCTCCATTACTTTGAATGGTATGATGGACATTGCGAATCTTGACTGGTCGAAGGAGCTTTGTAACTTGATCCATCTCCCAATGGAGAAACTTCCTCCCGTGAAGACCCCGGCCCGACAGGTTGGGGTCATCTCGAAGAAGGCGTCCCTGGAGTCGGGATTTGCAGAAGGGATGCCCATCTGTTTCGGTGGAGGGGATCAGCAGTGCGCAGCAGTCGGAGCAGGCGTTATCCGGGAGGGTTTGGCGGAAATCACGATCGGGACGGCAATGGTGATGGTAGCTCACATCGATTCGCGAAAGCGGGACTCAAAGCATCTGGTCCTGATCGGGGGATCCGGGATCCCTCATAAATGGGACATGGAAGGACTCGCTTTCGCCACTGGAGTCTGCCTGCGATGGTGGCGGGATACCTATGCCCAGGTGGAGAAACAGGCCGCATCTGCCCTGGGCATGGATGCTTATGACCTGATCGGAGCACAGGCTGCGACGGCCCCTGTGGGCTGCAAAGGGTACATCTTCTTCCCCTTCTTCACCGGTCAGGTGACTCCTCATTATGCGGATAATGCCAGAGGCGGATCAATAGGCCTCTCCCTCATCCATGACAGGGCCATGATGGCGAGGTCGATCATGGAAGGTGGAGCCTACGAGAATAGGATGATCGTAGAGGCGATGGAGGAGGTAATAGGTCGGCCCTTTGAAGGCATTCGTCTTTCAGGGGGCGGGGCCAAGTCTCCCCTCTGGAACCAGATCCAGGCCGACGTTTATGGAAGGCCGGTGGAACGGCTAAGGGTCTCTGAATGTACCACCCTTGGAGCCGCCATCTTGGGTGCGGTAGGCGCTAAGGTCTTCAACTCTGTTGAAGAAGCAGTAGAACACATGGTCTATCCATATGATTCCATCGAGCCCAACATGGCCCATCACGCCATCTATGACGACATGTTCGATGTCTTCAAGAGTACCTTCCAAGCCTTGCTGAAGGCGGGAGTCTACGATAAGGTCGCAGCCGTGCAGAACAAACACTGGGGGAAATGACCCGTGAAGGTGGGCTCTGCACAGATTCGACTCGCCTGGGACATTCCCGCAAACGTCTCCAAGATATCTCAATATCTTGGGTTGGCTCATTTGCAGGGAGTGGCCATTCTCAACTTCCCCGAAGCAAGCCTTACGGGTTACCGGTTTCAGGCATTCAAAGATATTGACCAGGGAGAGATTGAGAGCGGTCTGGATCGGTTGCAGAAGAAAGTCGAGGAAACTGGAGTGGCGGCTGTTGTCGGCACGCCTTTCTGGGAAGGAAGATCTCTTTTCAACAGCGTCGTTGTCCTCTTTCCTGATCAACCTCGTTCTGTCTACCACAAGCACCATTTAGTTTCATTCGAGGAAAGTGTCTTCACCTCCGGCACCCACCCCCTGGTCTTCAAAAGAGAGGGCGCTGTTTTTGGGACGCTGATTTGCCGGGATCAGAATTTTCCCTTCCTGGCATCACAGATGAAAGAACTAGGGGCGCAGGTTCTTTTTATCTCCTGCGCCCACTATCATTCGCCCATGGAGGCACGCTGGAAAGTGGATAAGAACCGTGCCCTTCCAATTGCTCGGGCCTGTGAGAACCGGGTCTTTGTCTTCAAGGCCAATGCAGTAGGGACAGTTCCCGGCATGATCAGCCTGGGAGGCAGTCTGATCGTCGGGCCAAACGGATTGGTTATTACTATGGCCGACCAGACCGCAGAACAGTTACTCGTCTACGACATCATCCCTTCGGATTTCCAGTGCTCCTGGTGAAGACTACAATCTGATCCTCTTTAAGATTGGCCTCTCTCTCCCCAACCTTTCGACCGGAACGATTATGTTATATAATGAAGCTTGGCTATGATCTCATATTGCGATCCGGCATTGGCGGGAGAGACAATCTCTATTCTGATCAAGCATGATGGGAGATAAAGGGATGGTGATCAGAGGGATACTGAATAGAGGCAGTAAGGTTTAGAGCCTTCGCTTCATGAGTAGACCTTCTTCATTAACCGGGCCATGGAATAAGCGAAGTGACGAACAGTCTCAATCGCCTCTGTATCCTTCTCTATATCTCGTAATCCCCCAGACCCTGCCAGGGCCACGTTCCAATAGGAGGAACCGACGATGATCATATCGTTGATGAAGAACCAGAGAAGGAGCTGAGCGAAGGTGAAATTATGTCCTGCCCGGCGGGCCACGACAATTGGCCCCCCAATCTTTCCTGAGAAGAACTCCCTGGTCTGTCGACTCACATAGGCTGCCCGGTCAAGAAGGCTTATGAGTTGAGGGGTGGCGCTACTAAAATAGACTGGGGATCCCAGGATGATTCCATCTGTCTCACGCATTTTTCTGTAGATCACTTCAAAATCGTCTCCCTCTATCACACACCGTATCTCCTTTTTGCACCGGAGGCAACCATCGCAGGGTTTGATCTCCTTCCCTGCAAGAGGGATTAACTCCGAATCAATCCCTTCCCGCTCCAGTATAGAAAGGGCCACGTTCATTAAGTACTCTGTATTCCCGTTTCGCCTTGGAGAACCCACAATACCAATTGCTCTCATGACCTCTCCCTCCTCAGATGGAGGATATCGTCTCTTAATTGTCTCGGGTTAGAAAGTATGAGGCCTTGGCTGATAAAGAGACATAAGTTATCTTCCCCTTGTAGAGCACACTTCTTACAAGAACAAAGGTATCTTAATATCCCGCGCCTCTCGAGTCAACAATTTTTACTTCTCGCCCAAGTTTGCGACAGGAACAAAGAGACTAAATCATGGTTTAACAAGCTCACCTTGATCTTAAGTAAACGACTCGTTAAAAAAAGGTTTTATCTTTCTATCCAGGGACCCTAAAATCGAACAACCTAAAAGGTGGGGGTAAAAATCCTATTTTAAAGCAATATAGTCTACCCATTTAGTTTCAGATTCTCCGGGTCATAGAGCGGTTCCTTTTCGACGGTGGCTTCGTATCGTGTTGCTGCCACTTCAATTTGTAATCGGGTTCCGGGTTTTGAATAGTCGATGGGGAGATATCCATAAGCGATGGGTTTCTTAATGGTGTGTCCAAAGCCTCCACTCGTGACGAGACCGATCACCTGATCTCCATCAAGGATCGCCTCTTTTCCAATGGGCATCAGAGGACCGGAGCCGATGGTGAGACAGCAAAGCTTTCTGGTTACCCCTTTTTCTTTCTGAGCCAGGAGGGCTTCCCGGCCGATAAAGTCACCCTTATCCAACTTGACACAGAAATCAAGTCCGGCCTCAAAGGGCGTATATTCCGGGGAGATATCTCCGCTCCAGTATCGA
>VGRY01000061.1 GCA_016875195.1 Deltaproteobacteria bacterium | reverse complement strand
GTTAAATCGGACGACGTATCCTGTCAGAATCTTCCTCATGCTCGTAGAAAGAAGACGGTTCCCTGTTCGAACAAGCAGGTGAAAATGGTTCGGAATAAGAGCCCAGGCGTAGACTTTTAAGGCCTCACCTTCGCATTGTATAGCCAGGCGATCCAGAAAGTCATTCCGGTCCTTATCCGTCCTGAAGATGTTGGTCCCTTCTATCCCCCGGGCCATCACATGATGCAACGTCCCCCGGGCATCAAGCCTCGCTTGTCTCGGCATAGGTCCCTATGCTACTGTTTCTTTCACTTAATGTCAAGTTGTATTTGAACCAACGTCCCTCATATGTATTCGGGCAATTAGCCCGCATCCGATGCACCCGCTGGTTATGTTAAGGTACTGTCTATATATCACTTACTCTCAATGATTTTCTTTAGATTTTCCCCTTCTTCCTTCATATGCTTTTCAGTAGCAGCAACCAATGACAACAGCCTCTTATTAAACAGGGATGGAATTCTGAAATGATTAATAGCTGTAAAAACACTGGAATTTCCTTTTGGCTCAAAGCTATACGTTCCTTTTGTATGGATTAATGAAACAGGAAAGGGGGATTTGGTTTCAACTAATCGATATTTTTCGACTTTGACTGTAATTGCTTTGATTTTACATAATTTCCCATCAAGAATCTCTTCAAAGTAAGCGATTGAACCTTCTTCATGAGGTCTTCCTTTCAACCATCGGCATGTTACATGTGCGTCCTCGTGCCATGACTTATAATTCACGTCAAGGTGGTCAAAGAATTCCCATACCTTTTCTACCGAAGCGTTTATTGCAACTGAGTCTGTTAATACCATTTCTTTGAATATACTCACTGTCTTCTCCTTTAATCATAACGATGAAGTTAACCCGCGCAGGCAACGGCCTTCATAAAAAAACGGCGCTATTCTGCGTCGGGTTGAACCCTTTGTTCGGCTCACTTATTTTCTTGTTCAGATCTTCCCAGCAGATCCATGGCTCCATGGATGATAGCCAGAACATCAATCTGGGTTGACTTTATGTGGTAGATGATACGGAAGGAACCTTCGATCACTTCGCGAATCTGGTCAACATCATGTTCGGGGACTCTACGACCTGAGAAAGGATATGTGGCGATTTGCTGAGACCTTCGGGTAAGTCGGTCTACCATGCGTTTGGCATATTCTGGCGAATCCTGAGCAATGTAATCATAGATAGCGTCAAGATGCCGTTCCGCTGTGTCAGTCCAATGGACTTTCATTCCGGTAAACCGTACTTCGCCCGGACCTCTTTTACATCTTTGGTTCGACCTGCTTTACTGTCGGCAAGTCCGCGTTCAACCACCTCTCGGATATATATCTCCCGCATGAGGTCATCCCATGTGGCGCTTGCTGGCATCCGATCAATGATCCTGTGGGCTTCTTCCTTTTTCATGATTATCGACATTGGATTCTCTCCTTCTTCCTTGACATAAGATAGCACCAAAGTGAGCGAATTTCAATTTAATCCAAGCCGAACGCACGGCGCTGAGCGACGGGCATGGAGGCTTCACGGGGTTGTGAAGCCGCAGTGACCGCTCGCTCCAGCGCCCTGGTTCGGCGCCATCTGCCGTTTGGGTTTATTATTGTTTATCGCAATCGTTCAGGCGCCGAGACAGGCGCGCTGGGCTTCGCTCAGCGCCGTGCGCTCGGCGGGAACGGTTTCTTCTTTTTGTTCCCGCCGAACAATTAATGATTTGCAGGGTGTATTTTCTTGCGATTCTATACCTCATAATTGACCTTGTCAAATGATTTCTAAGAGGGCAAAGGTGTTCAATCAATGAAATAGGCTAAAGTATTTCATGTAATTTCAAATGGTTTTTATTTTTTGTATCAAACAGCCGTATCTTGTGAACCCAAATAATATGATTGAATATTAATGTTATAAGAGTAACTCCCCCTTACCCCCTCTTTAATTTTAAAAATAAAATCTCGTTTAACGTTGTCGCAGCTCGTATCGAGGCTCGGCTTTCGAAACTTGAAACTCGAGCATCCTGCGTCGAGCTTCGGGCTTCGATACGAGCATCGTTACCCATAACCGTTGACTACCAATTTTCATGGTTCGAGGGTGCCCTCCGGACATGGGCCAGTAGCTACATGATATCCATTGTGTCCAGCAGTCTGACTTACGGGTAAGGATAAGTTAGATTGAGAGGAGGTATTTTTGGGTGAGCCACCCTGTCAACAACACGTTTTGCCCCAAATGCAATAAGAAGTTGATTGAACGGAGTGACTACATTATGTTAAAGAACCATCTTAAGAACGGTCGTTGCCCAAACTGCAGTGAAAAAATTCCGAGAGGGTGAAATTGATTAATTTAGAAAATCTCCCCTTCCCCTCTTTGCCAAAGAGGGGTAACACCTCCTTTTAACAAAGAGAGGATGGGAGGCTTTTTTAAAAGAGATTATCAAATAGTTAATGTGAACCAATGAAGCCAAAAGGAGAAAATTGATGAACGGAAAAACAAATCCAGCAAAACATCTTATTCTGGCGAGGACGCATCGAGACCGGGTTAAAGATGGTCTCACAGTGATTATGAAAGGCGAAGGCGTTTGGGTCTTCGATCAGGATGGTAAGCGTTACCTTGACCTTGAGGCAGGCATGACTCGGCCGGTCCATGTCGGTTATGGAAGAAAAGAAATCGCTCAGGCCGCCTATGACCAGTTGGTCAAGCTCTGCTACTTCACACCGATGGAGTTTGCAAACGAGCCAGCTCTACAACTGGCTGAGGTGTTATCTGAAATCGCTCCGGGGAAGATCAACCAATTCTTCTTCGTTTCAAGCGGATCTGAGGCCGTGGAGTCTGCCATCAAGATGGCTAAACATTACCATCATTTCAAAGGCGACCGGAAGCGCTATAAGATCATCTCCAGGCGGGGAGCCTACCACGGGGTAACGGGCGGAGCTTTAAATGTTCTGGGAGTCGTGCTTCCCATGCGGCAGATCATGGAGCCGCTTGCTCCGGGAACTGTCTTTGCGGAGTCGCCTTACTGCTACCGTTGTCCTTTTCATCTCACCTACCCTGCCTGCGATCTCCTCTGTGCCAGGGATATCGATAGGCTCATCCAGTTTGAAGACCCGACACAGATTTCCGCCTTCATAGGTGAACCTATCCAGCAGGGTTTTGGAGCCTATGCCCCTCCAAAAGAATATTGGAAGATCGTCCGGGAAATCTGCGACCGCTACGGAATTCTCCTCATCATTGATGAGGTAATCTGCGGTTTCGGAAGGACAGGAAAATGGTTCGGAATCGATCACTATAATATTCAACCCGACATCATTACCATGGCAAAGGGGATCTCAAGTGGATATGTCCCTCTGGGAGGAGTGGGATGCACTGATAACGTTATGGAGCCCATAGAGATTTTCCAACATCTCCATACCTATTCGAATCATCCGGTTGCCTGTGCAGCCGCGCTTAAGAATCTCGAAATCATGAAGAAGGAAAACTTGATTGAGCATGCCCGCGAGATGGGAAACTACTTTTTGGACGGCCTAAGAACGCTTGAATCCCATTCCATTGTCGGTGAGGTGAGATGTACCGGATTGTGGGCAGGCATCGAATTTACGCTCGACAAGAAGAAAAAAAACCCCTTCCCTCCCCAGCAGGTTGTCCGATTGACGGACCGGGCGAAAAAGAAAGGGCTGATCATCAAGACCATGGGACAAGCCCTCGAATTCGCCCCTCCCCTCATCATCCAGAAAGAGGAGATTGATCAGGCGATCCGGATACTGGACGAATCCATCACCGAAGAAGAGAAAGGATTGTAATGATTTAGCGGTTTCAGAGATTTTCAATAAATCTCCCAAAACCTCTTGACAAGGCAGAAGCGTTTCTTTAAAATGCATTTGCTTTTTATAACATTGTTCTGTATATAGAACTGTTTTTTTGAGGCCACACAACTTGAGACATCTTGTTAAAGAGAATAAGAAGTCAAAAAATAGCAAGTCATCGTACCATCCTGTTGTTCCAGCAGTAGACCAGGCCTGTCGTGTCCTCCTCTGTTTAAGTAAAAATTCGAATCACAAGATGGGGTTGACCGAAATTTGCAAAGAGGTGGCTATTCATAAGAGTAAAGGATTCTCTATTCTTAATACATTCTCCCATTTCGGATTGGTGGAAAAGGACCATCAATCCAAGGTTTACTCCCTCGGCCCGAGACTCCTGACCTTATCACGTCATTTCCTGGACCATCTTCGTTACCCGGAAGTGGTTTCACCCTTTCTCCAGGACCTTGCCACTGAAACAAACGGGACAGCCCTCTTCGGATTGATCGATGGAGAACATGTGATTGTTGTTGGTAAGAACGAAGGAAATCAGAATATTGGTTTTACCGTCAGGCTTGGCCACCACTTTCATATTACGCTTGGGGCTCACGGGAAATCGATCATGGCTTTTATGCCGGAGGCTGAACGAGAAAAATTTCTCGTAAAAAAAAGAACCTTTTTTTACGGGGACCCGTCACATCTGAATGGGAATCGTCTCAGGAAAGAACTTGCGAAATGCAGAGAAATAGGGTTTGCGCAAGATACCGGAGAAATCACCCCTGGAGTTAATGTGGTCAGCGCTCCCCTTTTTGCGCAACAGGACAAATTGATCGGATGCCTCATCCTCATGGGAACTTTCTCTAAGAACAAGGTTCACGAATATGGGTTGAAAGTAGTAACTCTTGCCAGGCAGGTTTCGATCAAACTCGGAGCAGAGGGAGAAAATCTCTATCAGGACAAAGGGATGTTGGCTGGAAAAGATAGGTCGTTAATCCACTCTTCAACCATTCATTAAGAAAGGAGGAATCACAAATGAAACAGAAGAGAGTATTTGGGGTAGTTCTGGGAGCGGTTCTTTGCGTGGGGTTTTTGGCATCTATCTTGTTCGCGGGAATGGCTCATGCGCAGGCTGTACGATTAAAGGTAGCCACTTACTTTCCTGCGCCGGCAAGCCAATCCACATTGTTAGAAGAATTCTGCCGTGAATTAGAAAGACGAACCGGTGGTCAGGTCAAGGCCGATTTCTTCGCTGGAGGCTCATTGCTTTCTCCTGTGGCGATGTTTGATGGTGTATCAAGGGGAATTGCGGATATCGGTTATTCCCATGTTTATTACACTACAGGCCGCATGCCGGTGACCGAAGCCATCGGGCTGCCTCTTGGTTATCCCAGCGCATGGGTAAGCGGTCAGGTGATGAATGATTTTTACAAACAAGTTCGACCAAAAGAATTTGATGCGGTCAAAGTGCTCTGGATGAACACGTCTCCTCCCAGCGCCATCGCTACTGCCAAAAAACCTATTCGCAAACTGGAAGACCTCAAAGGTCTCACCATTAGAGCACCAGGAGTTGCTGGCGACGTGATTAAGGCTTTGGGCGGAACCCCTGCTCCCACTCCGATGCCCGAAGTGTATGACGCCATTTCAAAAGGCGTGATTGATGGCGAGGCATCAAACTTTGAAACCCTTCGAACATTCCGATTTGCCGAAGTCGTCAAACATACCATATCCGTCTGGCAAATCACCAATCCCTTTCCATTTTATCTGGTCATGAACAAAGACAGCTATGCCAAGTTGCCGGCAGACATCAAACCTATCTTTGATGGCCTTGTCGGGGAATACAAGGAACAATACATTGCCATGTGGAATGCCGTCGATTTTGTCGGCAGAGACTATGGGGTGGAGAAGGGTGTAGAATTTTCTGAGCTCTCTCCCGAGGAGGCGGCAAGGTGGCGAGCCGCTGTTGAACCAGTCGTTGAAAATTATGTAAAAACAATGGTAGGAAAAGGGTTCTCTGAAGCAGAGGTGAGAGGCTGGATTAAATTCATCAGGGATCGCATTGATTTTTGGACTAAAAAGCAGATAGCGCTTCGTATTACTTCAGCTGCTGGGCCTCCAGAATTAAAACCAGCTGCTCCGAGAAGGTAAGCATTGAGCGCTTGAAGTCTTCTCTACCTTTCAAGAGGAATTATTAAGAGTCTCAAAATAGTCCATACATGGGAACCAGCAACTCAAAGACTCATAACCCCACCTACCCTCCCCTTATTTTAAGGGGAGGTATATACCCCCTCTTAAATTAAGTCGTTGCGACTCGAAACCGAGAGGGGGGAGTTATTCAACCGATGAAACCCTTTAAGTTCATGACAAAGTATGTCTATTCTATTTATTTGAAAATAAAATTTCTAACCCCCCTTCATCCCCCCTTAAACTAAGGGGGGAATAGAGGGGGGTTACGGATTTTCATGGTTCGAGGGTGCCCTCCGGACATGGGCCATTATGAGACTTTTAATAAGATGCTTCGATATGGAAGTTAAGGCTCGATGGTTTTAGATGATTTGCAATTTTATATGACAATCCGGTGGGGGAGGCAAGGGGTTATCCCTGCCCCACCACTCATAGGAGGAAATCTCCGTGCTTGTTAAATTTGAAAAGTTTAATCGTCAGTTGAGCAGTCTGTTTGAATGGGTAGGGCTCGCAGCGATGCTGGTGATGATGGTCATTACCTGCATTGATGTCGTGGGAGCCAAGGTTTTTCAATGGCGCCTCTTCGGCGCCATTGACATCGTGATGCTTTGCCAGATTGTAGCCATTGCTTTTGCAGCGAGCATGGTGCTGATTCTTGGCAGGCATATCCAGGTAGATTTTTTTATCAATCGTCTGCCAAAGCGCCTCCAGGCCGTGATCAATAGCGTTGCTTTTCTTATTGGCCTCGGCCTCTTCAGCCTGGTCGTCTGGCAGCTTTTTGTGCTCGGTTATTCTTTTCAAACCCAAGGCGAATCGAGTGCGACAGCCCGTATCCCTTATTATCCCTTTGCTTATGGCATTGCCCTCGCCAGCATTCCCGTCTGCCTCATCTATCTGATGGAATTTCTTAACTCAATTGGGAGGATTGCACAGAAATGAGTCCTGTTGTCATAGGTATCATCGGTATTGGCCTTCTCGTCTTACTCTTTCTACTCAGATTGCCGGTGGCCTTCTCCATGGCTGTGGTTGGATTTGCTGGTTTTGCTTATCTGACATCTATTGATGCGGCGCTTGGTGTTTTGAGCAGAGATATCTTCGACACCTTTTCCTCTTACCCATTAAGCGTGATCCCCATGTTCATCCTGATGGGGACCTTTGCCTTTGCTTCTGGAATCAGCGAAAGGCTCTATAAGGCTGCCTATACCTGGGTCGGGCACCTTCGGGGAGGCCTGACCATAGCCACGGTCTTTGCCTGTGCAGGCTTTGGCGCTATTTGTGGGTCGAGCACAGCCACGGCTGCAACGATGGGCCAGATCGCGCTTCCGGAGATGAAGAAATACAAATACGATGACACACTCGCCACAGGCACGGTTGCAGCCGCCGGCACACTTGGCATCCTCATTCCGCCGAGCACTGTTTTTATAGTCTATGGCATCATGACCGAACAATCCATAGGCAAGCTTTTCATTTCCGGAGTATTGCCAGGAATCCTCCTGACCATCTTTTTTGCCGGAACCGTTGTCTTTCTATGTTGGCGCAAGCCTCATATCGGCCCCCCCGGTCCCCCAGCGGAACGGAAAGAGAAACTGCGAGCAATGACGCAAGTGACCGAGACACTCATCCTTTTCCTTTTAGCGATTGGGGGTCTCTTTCTCGGATGGTTCAGCCCCACTCAGGCTGGAGCCATCGGAGCTGGTGGAGCATTGCTTATAGGTTTAGCCCGGCGACAATTAAGCTGGAAGTCATTTTTTGACGCTGGCAAAGAAGGACTACGAACTTCTTGTATGGTGTTATTCATTATCACCGGAGCGATCATCTTCGGGAAATTTATGGCAGTATCGAGAATACCTCTCGAATTGGCGGAATGGCTTGGGGGACTCCCCATACACCCGATGGCCATTATTACAATCATCATCATCATCTACTTTATCGGCGGTTTTTTCATGGATTCCATGGCGCTCATAGTACTGACCATCCCTATCTTTTATCCCTTAGTGAGAAAACTTGGCTTTGATCCGATCTGGTTCGGGGTCATGATTGTGCTTTTAGGCGAGATGGGGGTCATTACCCCTCCGGTTGGAGTTAACGTTTTTGTTATAAAAGGGATTTCTCCTAATGTCCCCCTTGAGTCCATCTTTAAAGGGATATTCCCCTTCCTGGTGGCATTGATTATTGTTGCGATCATACTGATGATTTTCCCTCAGATAGCTACTGTTTTACCGGGTTTTATCACCTATTAGAATAAAAGGGACAATCGTTATCCCTCAAACCAGAAATCGAATTTTATTGACAGTCAATGAGTTCAGGAGGATGTGAAGTTATGTTCAACCAACAAACCAAGAACGAAGAAATGAAATACTGGAACCCCTATCTTGAAACATTGCCGAGAGAGGAATTGGATAAAATCGAACTATCCTATTTCCGAAATATCATGGCCTATGCAAAAGGGAACTCAAGGCTCTACGAGGATAAACTGAAAGGGATTGACCCCGAAAGCATAAAGACGTTTGACGATCTTAAGAAGCTGCCTCTTACCGAAAAAGAGGAGATGAGAAAGTATCAGGAGATGGAACCCTTCCCTTACGGGGGACTCCTGGCCAGAGGGATCGAGGAGGTGACTACATTCCGGCAGACCAGTGGAACCACGGGGAAACCGATCTATGTCCCTGAGACCTACGAAAGCTGGCAATGGAGAACGGAGGTCTGGTGCCACATCCTCTATATGGCTGGCTTCAGGCCCCGTCACCGCGTCTTTCTCCCCTTTGGCTATAATGTCTATGTCGCCTTCTGGGAGGCCCATTTTGCATCTGAAAAAGTGGGCTGTGAGCTCATCCCGGGCGGTGCCCTCGACACCAGGGGCAGGATCCATAAGATTCTCGAAATCCGCGCCAACGGAATGATGAACACACCAACCTATGGCCTTCACATCGCTGAGGAGGCTAAATCAATCGGCATCGATCCGGCCGCTCTCGGGATAGAAAGGATGCTCTGTGCAGGAGAACCCATGCCCCCCTCAACGAGAAAACGGCTCGAAGAGCTCTACAAATGCCATGTCTTTGACCATATCGGCGGGACAGAGCCCTGCGCCTGGGCTGGCATGTGTGAAGCTAAGGACGGGATGCACATCATCGAGCCTTTCATTCTTGTGGAGATTCTGGATCGCGAAACGCTTCAGCGGGAGGTGGAGGAAGGTGAAATCGGAGTGGCTGTCGTCACTCCTCTTGGTAGAAGGTCTTTCCCTCTGATCCGCTTTAACACCAAAGACCTCGTGATCAAGGGGAAAAGCTCTTGTTCCTGCGGCAGAACCACCCAGAAGGTCAAGGAGATTGTGGGAAGGACCGATGACCTCAGAAAAGTCCGTGGCGTTCTCTTTTCTCCCAAAACTGTCGAAGAAGTGATAAGGAAGGATTTTCTGGAGATTGAAGAGTTCGAGATCATTGTCGAACGAAGAGGTCTGATGGATGTGATCACACTGAGGGCTGAGGTCAATCCCAGCCTCACGGTGAGCGCCATCGAACAGGCCAAGGCTCGAATCCATGAGAGTCTCAAAATCGCATCCAACCTGACGTTCAATGTGATCATGGAACCTCCTGGATCGCTTCCGCGATACACACTCAAGGCAAAAAGGTTTAAGGACCTAAGAGAGGCATAAAATCGCCCTGAGAGTGGTTTTCTTAACCCCTCCACACCTCCCCTTAATATAAGGGGAGGCTGGGTGGGGTTATTATAGAAAGAATGATATATTAAGGAGACAAACATGAATGAACAGATCAGAAGCGAGATACAAAAGATTGAAGAGAGTGCATTGAAACTTCAGTCGCTGGCTGGAGATAACCCTTCCCTTCGCAAGAATGCAGAGATCATCCTGACCTTTGTCTACATTCTTAAGTTCATCACACCCATAAAAGGAAAGGGATAATAGTCCCACGAACGATAGGAAAAGAAGTGAGGCATGGTATGAATTCGAGAGAAAGAGTCCTTACCACAATCGCTCACAAAGAGCCAGATCGGGTTCCCATCTTTTTTAATTCGATCGAGGCCAAGTTCGCCCGCACTCTTGGCCAGGGAGATATGATAAAAACATGGAAAGAACTTGGTGTGGACGTCTTTGTCATCGCACGCAGGTCCTGGTGCGGGGACAAGCCAGCCGGACTCGGTTATTCGCCCGCCCCGCCCTCACCTGAAGACTCTCTCGGAGGCGCCATCTATGCCGGATGGAACGGCATTGATGAATTCGGGAGGAAATGGGAACACGGGAGATATCTCGGGGGCGCAGTCACAAACCGGGAATCTCTTCACAAGTATTCCCCTGAACCCAGACTGAATGAACGGTTTAACCGATCCATGATGGAAGACTGGAAGAAGAACTATGGGGATCATGCCTTTACCCTCTTCTCCCACTCCGGCCCCCTCGGTTTGACCATCGAAGCCTTCGGGCTCATTGAATTCTGCTATGCCCTCTTAGACAACCGATCACTCATCCAGGAAAGCGCCGAATTAAAGACAGAATGGTTTATAGAGACTTCGAGATACGCCGTCGAGTTAGGGGTTGATTTCGTCATTATGGGCGACGATATGGGTTTCAAAGACCATGGCTATGTTTCTCCTGCCGACTTTAAAGAGTTGGCATTTCCATACTATCGTCGAATCGTTGACTCCCTCTCTGTCCCGGTCTTCTGGCATTCAGAAGGTTATATCCGCGACTATATCCCTATGGCAGTAGAGGCAGGAATCAAGGGGATTCATGGAATGGAACCGGGAGCCGGTATGAACATGGGAGAGATTAAAAAGGAATTTGGGAAAGACCTTGTCCTTCTTGGAAACATGGATGGAAATCAAATCATGTGTCAGTCTGATCTGAGTTTGGTCCGAAAAGAGGTGGATCGTTGTTTGAAAGAGGGAATGGAAGGGGGAGGATTTATGCTCTCCATTGCAGGTTCAGCTCACGAGGGTGTTCAACTGGAAGCCCTGATCGAGATGTGTCAATATAATCAAAAAGCCGGTGTATACCGTTAGTAAGAGTCTCATAATTGAGTAGACATCTTTCATAAAATCTCCCCCCTACCCCTCTTTGCCAAAGAGGGGTGTTCTTACCTCCCTTTGGCAAAGGGAGGGTAGGAGGGATTTAATAAAAAATTTGTAGATATTATTAGACTGTTAATATAATATGAGGCCCACTTTATTGAACCCCGATAGAAAGTTTTTGACTTTTAGACGGGATGACTCACATGGGGCTTTAAATCCTATATCCGTTCCAGAAGGAATCTTATCTTATTCCCCGTAACAGAGTTGTGGGGCTTTCTAACGGGGTGAAGGAGGAGAAAATGGTTGATGTGGAAAGGTTCTATACCATGCTGTCCCAGGGCAAGATGGAAGAGACCAAGAAACTGACTCAGGAGGCTCTGGATGCAGGTGAGCCAGTGGAAGCCATTTTAAAAAATGGCCTAATTACCGCCATGGAGCGTATCGGGGTAAGGTTCAGAAATGGAGAAGTTTATATCCCTGAGGTTCTTATTGCTGCCCGGGCCATGCATGCAGGCATGGCTATCCTCAAGCCAATTCTCTCCAAATCAACAGGTCTCATGACTGGTAAAGTGGCCATTGGCACGGTAAAGGGCGATCTCCACGACATCGGGAAAAACCTGGTCATCATGATGCTCGAGGGAGGAGGGTTCGAAGTGGTGGATTTGGGAATTGATGTACCCGCAGATAAATTTATAGAGGCTGTTCATACTCATCAGCCCCAGGTCATTGGATTATCTGCCCTTCTGACCACAACGATCATGGAGATGAAAAACGTCATCCAGGCCGTTGACAAAGCAGGGCTTCGGAATAAGGTGAAGATTGTCATTGGAGGGGCGCCGGTCACGGAGAAATTCTCAAATGAGATCAATGCGGATGGTTATGCCCCGGATGCGGCTTCAGCCGTGGATATGATCAAATCTTTAGTAAATTGATTTGTTATATTAATACGGGCTTATAACTCAACACAGAACTTCTCTCTTAACATTAGATAGAAGATGAATTCTGCCGGAAGGTCTTAGGGGTACATTGCTCGGCCTTCTTAAAGACCTTTGTAAAATAGCTTTGGTCCGGAAACCCCACCTCGAGAGCGATTTGAGAAATGGAGAATTCCCTCTCTTTCAATAACAACGTTTTGGCTTTATCAATTCTGACCTTCGAGATGTAATCCAATAAGGTAACGCCTAATTCGCTTTTGATGATGTGACTGAGACGGGATGGGCTCAAATAAACCTCTTTGGCGATCTGTGTAACGTTCAACGGCTCATGATGATGGGTTTCGATAAAATCTAATGCCTTTTTGATGCGTTGATAATTTTTGGTATGTCGGGTTTCATAAATTCCGTCGATCAGTTTTTCAAGGACCTCCACAACCCAAAGGCAAAGGGACTCCTGATCCCTGATCCCCGACAGTTGGGTGACAAACCCGTATCGCATTCCAAGCATCTCTTCGATTTTAGCCCCGGCCTCAACCGCTGCGCGAGAGAGAATAATGAGAAGCTCCAACATTGAGATCTTAAGCAGTTCAAAATTTTCAAGATACTGGACGAGGACAATGGCAAGGAGCTGGCATAAAATTTCTTTTGCTCCGTTTTTGTCTCCCAGCCTGATTTTGGTGACGATCTCCTTTTCCCGGTCATAGAAAAGTTTGCTCAGAGAATCCGGGGTGAATTCTCTGTCGAGATCCTTAAGATCACGAATCCGGTCTGCAATCTCGCCCTGAAGGATTTGAGCCTCCCGAACCTTTCTGAGGTCACCCAGATCCGGATCGGAGAGACGATCGGCCAATTGAAAAAGGCGCTGAGCGGCTTTTCTTGCCTCCTCATCTTTCACAATGGGAATAAGGGAAAGGGCTTTCTCAATGGCTCCTGATTTCTCCGCTTTTCCCCTCCGGAGAAGATTGAGCTCCTCCGGTTCCAGTTCGGAGGGATGGATGAGGAGGAAAGGAGAAGCCACCAAGTTCCCGACCAGCCTTCCCTTCTGCAGCACCGGCGATACGATCTGCATAGTGAAATAACAACACTTTGAAAGGACCGGCTCTCCCCACCGTAACGATTCCCGGACGGCTTCCCGGTGGGCCTTCAAACATGTTCTGTTTGAAAAGCCATCGGATTGGACTACTCTGCAAAGATTGGTTTTCACCTTAAAAAAATCAGATTCCCAGAGGAGGACTCCTTTTGAATCGAATAAACGAATAGGAATAGGGGTTGTTCGAACAAATCCCCGGAGATGACGAATAGTTTCTGCATTGTCTAACAAGTTGTTCCGGCCATAGCCCCTATTCATCGCCTTCGACCCCTAAAAGTTTCCTTGCCATGGAAGGAGCCGATGTGGCCTCCCGGCAATATCCGTCCGCCCCAATATTTTTTGCAAAGATGGGGGTGACCGGAGCTCCGCCAACCATGGTCTGGACTTTTCGCTTTAAGCCAGTGGCATGAAGAAGATCGATCGTAAATTTCATCCAGCTCATGGTGGACGTGAGAAGGGAGGACATCATTAGGAGTTTAGCATCATTTTTTTCGACGGCTTTAACAAACTTTTCCGGAGAGACATCCACCCCTAAATCGATGATCTCAAACCCATTTCCCTCCAGAAGAATGATGACCAGGTTTTTGCCGATATCATGAAGATCATACTTCACCGTCCCGATAATCACCCTCCCCAGCACATTTTTCTTATGTTCATGGATGAGCGGCCTTAACACATTCAACCCGAATTTGAGCGCTCTCGAAGACATGAGCAATTCCGGAATAAAAAACTCCCCTCTTCTGAATCGTTCGTTGGCCTCAAGCATGCCGGGGATTAATCCATGATTGAGGATCTGAAATAGGTTGACCTCCTCTTTGACCATCTTCTCCGTCATCTCTTTGACGGCTTTACAATCCCGCATCACAACAGCCTGCCGGAGTTGATTCAGTGTCCCTTCAAGGCCTTCCCCCTCTTTTTCAGATACGCTCCTGATTGAATTTATTTTTCCCGTTCGATCAATCATACATCAATACACCTTCCCTGATGAACCACCCGGCGTTCTCGCTCTATCCTCGCACAAACCAGAATCAAACGTCCCGGACTTCACGCATCCTAAGGTCAACGACTTTTCTGTTTGACAGGAATGGCCCCTTTAGGACATCTTAAATAATAAAGAAGTGGACGTCAATAGAAATAGCAGAATTTTACCAAAAATGAGCAGAAACAGACAAGACTTATTTCCGTTCCCTATTCTAAACTGATTATTGTAAAACCCTTTATCGGGTTATATTTTTTCTAATTCAAAAAAGGGCATGGGTATGAAACCGAGAGAGAGGATTCTCACCGCTTTAAAAAGAATGACTCCAGATAAAGTCCCCTGGATCGAAAATGACATAGAGGAAGGGCTCCAGGAAAAGATCATGGGGACCACCCACTTTACACCCGGGGAACTCTGTGAAAAGTTGGGCATGGACGGGTTTGGGTACCACTTCCCCACGGGCGGGAAAACGTCGGCAGGCCAGGCTTTTCAGGCGGCAGTGGGATTCAAAGAAAGTTATTATTACCCCCAAAAAGTAACTTTCGATTTTGTCCCTCCCTGGATTGCTGAAATGGGAGTAACGGAAGACGGTCGGACTTTCATTAAAAAAGGCCTTCTCACTTCCCCGGATTCCCTGAAATTATTCGATGAATATTTGCCGGACCCCGATCATCCGGCCCGTTACGAAAGGGTGGCAAATTGGCTTGCCGAGTATAAAAAAGACTATGCGGTGTTTGCCAGGGTCCGATTAGGCTCTGCCTCTTTGCTAGAGAGCATGGGCATTATCGAGTTTTCTTATAATCTGTATGATCAGCCTGATCTGGTCAAAGAGGTCCACCGGAGGTTTTCCGAATGGTCGGCGAAGGTGGTGGAACACCTGAACCAAATGGATTTTGATTTTTATTGGGCCAACGACGATCTGGCAGATACGAAACAACCCTGGATGAGTAAAGCCGTTTATCAGGAGTTTTTTCTCCCTTATCAAAAGATTGTTGCCAATGCCATGAAGAAACCATGGGTTTTCCATAGCGATGGCAACCTGTTTCCCCTTCTGGATGACCTCATTACCCTTGGGATGAACGGAATCCATCCCATTCAGCCCGCCGCCATGGATATCGCGCAGATGAAAGCAAAATATGGCGATCGTGTCTGCATCCTCGGGAATATCGACCTCGATTACACGCTCACCCTCTCCCCTCCGGAAGAGGTGGACCGGGAAGTGAAAGAGAGAATTGCCGTGGCGGGACAAGGAGGAGGATACATCATCACAAGCGCTAACAGCCTTACGGATTACTGCAAAGTGGAAAATGTCCGGGCCATGGCGCAAGCGATCAAAAAATACGGAAACTACCCACTCAACCCAAATTCATTAAAGTAAACCCCGTTAGAACGTTTTCAACTTTCTAACGGGGTAAATTCAAAGTTTTTTGAACCAGATGAAATATCTCGTGATCGCCTGTCACATCATGAAAGATGAAATCCTTCGGTTTCAAACGAACGGGATCTCCTTTATCTTTTTAGAACAATCCCTGCATCGAGTTCCCGAGAAGATGAAAGAGGCCATTCAGGCAGAGATCCTCAAGGCAGACGATTGGGAAGGCGATTATATCATTTTGAGTTACGGGCTGTGCAGCAATGGAATTCTTGGCATCAAATCGAGCCACCATTCCATTGTCATTCCTCGAGTTCACGATTGTATCGCTCTCTTCCTGGGATCCCCTGAAAGGTACGACGAGGAGCACCAAAAAGAGCCGGGAACCTACTATCTCACCAAGGGCTGGATTGAGGAGGGTAAATCTCCTCTCGGGGTGTTTCAGGAGTACAGTCAGCAATATGGAAAAGAAACAGCCGAATGGATCATCAAAGAAGAGTTGAAAAACTATACCCGAATTGCCCTGGTCGACACGGGCCTCCGTTTGAAGGAGATACACCGCCAACATGCCCGGGAGAATGCCCGTTTTCTTCAACTGCGATACGAAGAGATCGTAGGATCGCTGGCGTTTTTTGAGAAGATGCTTCGTGGGTCCTGGGATAAGGACTTCATTATCCTAAAGCCTGGGGAAGAGGTCACCCAGGAGTTATTTTTAAATATGGACAGAGAGGAGAAAAAAAATGATTGATCAGGAAAAATTTCATACCGCTCTTTCGCAGGGGAAAATGGATGAAATAAGGAAAATGACTCAGGAAGCCCTGGATGCCGGAGAGTCCGCCGAAATGATTCTGAAAGGCGGCCTCATCCAGGCCATGGATCGAGTGGGGATGAGATTTAAAAAGGGAGAGGTCTATATCCCCGAGGTGCTTATCGCCGCTCGGGCGATGCACGCCGGTATGGCGATCCTCAAACCCATTCTTTCAAAATCAACAAGCGTCATGGGCGGGAAAGTGATCATTGGAACGGTTAAAGGTGATCTCCATGATATTGGGAAAAACCTGGTGGTCATGATGCTTGAAGGAGGAGGATTCGAAGTAATCGATTTGGGGATTGATATTCCATCGAACAAGTTCGTCGAGGCCATCCGGCAGCATCAACCGCAGGTCGTCGCCATGTCTGCGCTACTGACCACCACGATGAAGGAAATTCAAAGTGCAATTCAAGTCATTGACCAGGCAGGCCTTAGAAAACAGGTCAAGACGATTGTTGGAGGAGCTCCCGTTACGGAAAAGTTCGCCAGGGAGATCGGTGCCGATGGATACGCTCCGGATGCGGCTTCCGCCGTCGATCTGGTCAAAAGCCTCATTGCAGGAAAGTAACAAACCGGAATAATGGAATGATGGAATTTCACCACTCCATTATTCCAAATCTTAATTAAAGGGAGGAAACCACCATGAGAAAGACAAGAAGAGATTTTATAAAGACGGCTGGCGCAGCGGCGGTTGGGACAACCGCGCTTCTGACGGGAACCCGAATCACCCATGCCGCAGACCCTCAGTTCAAATGGAAGGCTCAAACTCTCTGGAGCGCGGCGGAACTGACCTATAAGGTCTTCCAAGATTTTTGTGCGAGGGTGAAGAAGTTGACCAATGGCAGGCTCGAGATCACTCCTTTCCCCGCAGGCGCGGTCGTCGGAACCTTCGAATGCCTTGACGCCTTGAGCAAGAACGTTCTTCAGGCCATGAATCAGTGGCCAGGATACTGGACGGGAAAAGACCCGGCCTTTGCATCCACTGACCTTATCTTCGGTTACTCTCATCCGTGGCAGGCAGATGCGTGGTATCATTACAAGGGTGGGCTTCAGATGCTACGGGACATCTATGCACCCTATAACGCCTATTGCGTTGGGGTCACCTGGTGGGGAGTTGAATCGATCCCATCGAAAAAACCTTTAAACAAGCTTGAGGATTTCAAGGGGATTAAATTCAGGGTCCCCCAGGGCATGACGGCTGATCTGATATCAAGGCTGGGGGGATCTACCACGATCGTCCCCGGAGGGGAAGTCTATTCGGCTCTCGAAAGGGGAGTGGTGGATGCAACGGATTGGGGAACGCCTTCGATGAACCACCGCATGGGTTTCCACGAGGTGACAAAGTACTTCAACTATCCGGGATTCCACTCCATGCCGGTCGGCGATTTCACCGTCAACATGGAAGCCTGGAAGGCCCTCCCTGACGACATCAAGACCATTCTTGAAGCGGCGGTCAGGGAATATAACTGGGATCAGGTCGAAAGAGTCGCCATCGATGATATCCGGGCGATGGGAGAGATGAGGAAGAAAGGAGTTACTCCGATCACCTGGAGTGACCAGGAGCTTCGAAGAATCAGGGCGGTAGCCGAAAAGATATGGGATGAATGGGCTTTAAAAAGCCCCGGCAGCAAGAAGATGATCGAATCGCAAAAAGCCTGGCTAAAAGACATCGGTCAGATTTAGCAAATCATCCTCGGACGTTCCTTTCCCCCTGATGTTTCAGGGGGAAAGGGAGCCCTCTCGTGTTTTGGAAGGAACTATGAAATTCCTCAACATCATTGACAAGATCAGCATCTGGTCGGGAAATATTTTCAGCGCTATTAACCCGATCATTGTCTTTATCGTAGTCTATGAAATCTTTTTGAGGTACGTATTCAATGCCCCGACGATCTGGGCGAACGAGGCAGTCATTTACCTCGCAGCCGTTAGTTATCTCATGGGGGGAGCCTATTCCCACTATTTCCGTGCCCATGTTCGGGTGGATATCCTCTACTTAAATTTTTCTCAACGCACACGGGCCATCCTCGATGTCATCACATTCTTCTTCACCTTTCTCTATCTCGGTTCCCTGGTCTGGGTCGGGACGAAATATGCCTTGGAATCCCTCAAAGTGTTAGAGAAGACGGGCTCTCCATGGAATCCGCCGATTTACCCTCTTAAATTTGCCATTCCCGTTGGAGCCCTCTTACTGTTGCTTCAAAGCATTGCCAACTTCATCCGGGATCTTCGCTTTGCAATAACCTCCACTGGAATCACTACAGACGGGACCTCGAAGCAGCGTAATGAGATAAAAGGACAGGAAACATGAGCATCGGATTGATCACTCTTCTTCTCGTTTTGGTTTTTATTACCTTACTGTTGCTTGGACTGCCCCTTGCCTTCTCCACGGGCAGCGTGGCCGTTCTCTTCACCCTTCTCCATTTCGGGCCCGACGTTTTAATCATGATCGTCACCCGTATTTTCACGATGATGAATAATTTTATCCTCGTCGCCGTGCCTCTCTTCATCTTCATGGCCTGTATTCTGGAGAGCTCCGGGGTTGCCGAAGACCTTTTCAGGGCCGTTTATGTATGGAGTGGCAGGATGAGAGGGGGATTGGGAGTAGCCACGATCATCGCCTCCACGATCATGGCGGCGATGGTTGGAATCATCGGGGCCGAAATCACCACCTTCGGAATGATCGCCCTTCCGGCCATGTTCAGAAGAGGTTACGACAAGCAGCTTGCCCTGGGATCGGTCTGCTGCGGAGGAGCACTGGCTACGTTGATCCCCCCAAGCGTTGTCTTCATCATGTTCGGCCTGATGGCAGGAGTTTCGGTCGGAAAATTGTATATTGCTGGAATCCTTCCCGGACTCTTGCTTGCCTTCTTTTATTCTGCCTATATCCTGACCCGTGCTTATCTCAATCCAGCCCTCGCTCCCGCAGCGCCGCCTGAAGAAAGGAAGGTCTCACTCGGACAAAAATTCCAGATGCTGGCAGGATTGATTCTCCCAGGCTTGATTGTCCTGGCAGTGCTGGGTTCCATCTATCTAGGGATCGCAACTCCGACGGAGGCCGCAGGGACTGGAAGTTTGGGCGCTATCATCTCCGCTGCCGTTTATCGACGGCTGAGCTGGCAGATGATTAAAGAGGCGGCCATTCGAACCATGAGAATCACCTGTATGCTCATCTGGCTCTTTTTTGGGGCATCCGCAATCATTGGCTATTATACCCTTGCGGGCGGCACAGATTTTGTGACGCAGGGATTGATCGGTTTAAAACTCGGCCCTGTCGGTACCCTGATTGTCATGCAGCTCATCTGGATTATTCTCGGCTGCTTTCTCGACTGGATCGGCATTCTCCTTCTGACCCTTCCCCTCTTTCTTCCTATCATTCACGAATTTGGATTCGACCCGGTCTGGATCGGCGTCCTCTACTGTCTGAACATGCAGATTTCCTACATCTCCCCTCCCTTTGGACCCGGGGTTTTCTATTTGAAAGCGGTTACGCCGGAGGGCATAACTGTGGGTCAGATTTTTCGCTCGACCATTCCGTTCTTTTTCCTTATTGTGCTTGCCCTTGTTTTAAACAATATTTTTCCCCAGATCGCCCTCTGGCTGCCGGGGACGATGATTAAATAACCCTATTTCTACCCCCCCTTTATTAAAGGGAGAGCGCGGGGATTCAAAAATGAGGATTACATGAAAACGAAACCCGATTTTAACCGGCTTAAACAGGCCCTTCGCCACGAGGAGCCCGACTGTCTGCCCCTGGCAGAAGCCCTCGTGGCCTATGAAATCCAGTCCCTCTTTCTTGGGAAAAAAGTGACGGACTCCGACCTGGAATCGCAGGTGGAATTCTGGGTTCAAGCCGGCTACGACTTCATCCCTTTGACAGTTGGGATGATGAGCCCAGGTGAAATTACGAAAGAGTCGAGTATATTTGGTGTCGTCCAAAAGGTTTTAAGGAAAAATAAAGATACTGAGGAAATTATCCCCTGGAATATCGAGGAAAAAGGGATAATTTCAACACCTGAGGACTACGATCAATTTCCATGGGAGGAAGCGGCAAAGCTTGATTTTAGCAAATTTTATGAAGTCCAACCTTTTCTCCCCAATAAGATGAAAATTATTGCTTGTTCGGGGAAGATATTCACATTGACCTGGATGTTAATGGGTTTTCAGAATTTCTGCTTGAGCCTCTATTTGCAGGAAGAATTAGTAAGGAAAGTTTTTCAGAAAATTGGAGAAATCCAGTTACAGGGTGCTAAAAAGTTGCTTGAAATTCCAAACATTGAAGGCCTTTGGGTTGTGGATGATCTCTCTTATGGGTCAGGTCCTATGATTGATCCAAAATTTTTTAGAAAATATTTGTTTCAATGGTATGAAGAACTTGCTTCGATATGTAGGGAAAAAGACCTTTTATTTATCTTTCACTCTGACGGAAATGTTTGGCAAATTCTTGAAGATCTCATATCAATCGGGTTTGAAGCTATTCACCCTATCGATCCTACCAGCATGGACATCAACGAAGTCAAAAGAAAAGTGGGAAACAAAGTCGGAATTATTGGCAACATCCACACTGATTTATTAGCTACTGGAACATCCGAAGAAGTCCAGGAACTAACCAAAAAACGGATACGAGAAATTGCGCCGGGAGGAGGATATGCCTTGGGTTCTGGAAATTCTGTTCCAAATTGGGCCCGATTTGAAAATTATCAATCCATGCGTAAGACTGCATTAGAGTACGGAATTTATCCTATAAAAATTTAAAATCGTTGACTTCCAACCAGCAAGGGAAAAGAAAATTTATGACGACCCATAAAGAACGCATGCTGAAGGCGGCTCGAGGAGAACGGGCGGACCAGCTCCCGTGGGTCCCCCGGATTGACCTCTGGCACAATTCCAATTCGATGCGTGGCGCCCTCCCAAAGCCTTTTAAACAGGATGCCTCCCTGGATGAAATCGCCGATTACATCGGAGGGGGATACCACAAAATTGTACCGGAGTTCCTTAAGGCTCGCTCTCCGGAAGACAATATTGACCGAGGAATAGGCGTTTATCGTCTCTGGGGAATGGCCTACCGGCCGGAATTAGTGGGAGTGGATCGGGAAGTAAAAAAAGAAGGAGATGCAACCCTTGTCACTTATCATACCCCTATCGGATCCGTCTCATGCAAATACGTTTATACCGAAGAAATGAAGCGAGCGGGGGCTTCGATCACCTGGATCACGGAACATGTTTTGAAAGAGCCCAAGGATTACAGGACCGTGGGCTACATTTTTAAAAATATAAAGATTCATCCCGACTACGATAATTATCTGGAGTTCCAGAGAAAAGTGGGAGACAAAGGATTTGCCGCTGCTTTTGCCAACCTTTCCGCGAGTCCGATGCACCATATCATGAAAGAGTTTCTCGATGCAACAAAATTCTATCTTGAGATGTATGATCATCCGAAAGAGATGCGAGCTCTTTGTGAAGATATGGAACCCTATTTCGACCAGATTTTCAGGGTCCTGGCAGAATCTCCGGCAGAAATCATCTTCTCAGGAGCCAACTATGACGAGATGATCACCTACCCTCCCTTCTTCCGGGATCACATCATGCCCCATCTTCAGAAATTGGCCGATATTCTTCATCCCAAAGGTAAGCTTCTCCTCTGCCACTGCGACGGTGAAAACAAAGGCCTTCTCGATCTGATTCCTGAAAGCGGGATGGACATTGCCGAAGCAGTCTGCCCCCAGCCCATGACCAAGGTGACGATCACACAGGTAAAAAAGGCATTTAAAGGAAAAGTGACCATTTTCGGCGGGATCCCATCAGTCGCCTTGCTGGAAGAGAGCATGTCGGATGAGGAGTTTGAGAAATTCATGCTCGATTTGTTTAAAGAAATTGCGCCTGGAGATCGATTCATTTTAGGCATTAGCGATACGACCCCTCCAGATGCAAAATTCGAAAGGCTTCTCAGAATATCAGAAATGGTAAACGAGTTGGGAAATTTACCCATAAAAATATAGAGGCAGCGGATGTTCCAGGAAGAAATCCAGCGTTATTACGAAGCTCTAAGAGAACCGAAAATCAATAAAATCGAGGAGCTTGTTCGGGAATTTATTGAGAAACATGTTTCGTCGGTTGTTATCCTGAATGAGGGGCTTATCGGGGCCATGGGAATCATCGGACAGGAGTTTAAGGCCTCAAAGCTCTGGGTGCCTGAGGTTCTTCTTGCTGCCAGAAATATGCACAGGGGAATTGAAATTCTTAAGCCCGAACTCCTGAAAAATAACGTTCCAAGCAAAGGGAAATTTCTCATTGGCACCGTCAAAGGGGATATCCATGATATCGGCAAAAACCTTGTCATCATGATGATGACAGGGGCAGGATATCAGGTGATCGACCTTGGAATCGATGTTCCCCAAGAGCGGTTTTTAGAGGCCATCGATAAAGAACGGCCAGACATCGTTGGCCTTTCAGCTCTTCTAACAACCACCATGCTGGAGATGAAAGAAGTAGTCAAAAGCATCCCCAAAAACTTTTCTTCCCCTCCAAAGATTATCATTGGCGGCGCGCCCGTCACTCGAAAGTTCTCAGAGGAGATAGCAGCAGATGGTTATGGAGAAGATGCAATACGAGCTGTCGAACTTGCCGATCAACTCCTCATGTCAAAAGGAATGATTTGATGGAACATCATCTCTCCTCACCAAAGCGAAGGTTTCTCTCTGGCCTTTTCGGAGGAAGAAAGGGAGACCGGATCTCTGTGGCCAACCCTACCTCCATCGTTTCGGTTGAGTTAATGGAGAAGACCGGAATCTTCTTCCCGGATGCCCACCTCGATCCAATCAAGATGGCAGAACTTGCAGCAGCCGGATATGAAATTCTGGGGTTTGACTCCATCATGCCTGAGTTCAGTGTCCAGCAAGAGGCAGAGGCATTGGGCTGTGTGGTCGATTGGGGAAGTCCCTCCATGATGCCCGATGCTAAAACCCATCCAGTAAAGGAGGTTTCCCAGCTTCATATTCCAGAGAATCTTCTCGAAAAACCTTCGATCAGGGTTGTCCTCCAAGCCTTGGAATTGTTGAGAAAGAATTATGGAAACCAGGTTGGAATTATCGGAAAGGTGATGGGCCCATGGACGATCTCCTACCACATGTGCGGAGTTCAGGAGTTCCTCCTCTGG
>VGRY01000060.1 GCA_016875195.1 Deltaproteobacteria bacterium | reverse complement strand
CGCTCTTCGATACGATTAAAATTCTCCTTTGCCGGAAGTTCATTCTGATTCTGACAGGCTACCCGGCAGGCGTGGCATCCCACACATTTCGTCGCATCAAGAAACATTCCGTATCGCGGCATCTCTCACCAATTTTTTAAAAATGTTGTTTTGATTTAAAACTCTGCACTCTAAACTCTCAACTTTAAACTTCTATGCTTTCCTCACTTTCACGATCACTTCAGAGGTCATCGCATGACCCACTGTCGGATCGAAAAGCGTTGGAACAAAATCATTGTAAGAAAGGCCTACTCCAAAAGCATGTTTTAAATTCCGGCTATAGATTCCATAACCACTCGGAAGCCAGACCGCAGAGGGATGGATCCCGTCAGTTAGCCTTACCCGGATTCTCCCTTTTCCAATGTTTGACTCGACCTCCACTTCATCCCCATCCTTAATCCCGAGTCTCTTTCCTCTTTCCGAATTCAACCAGAGTCTCACCATATCGTAGTAGCGGCTGATCTCCATGAGATAGGGCTGGTTGGCTGTCATCGCATGCGTATGGATGGCCTGTTTCCCATGAAGGAGTCGAAAAGAATGGGGGTCTTTCGAATCAGGAGAGACGAGCGGTTCCTCCCAGCGAGGAAGTGGCGAAAAACCCATATCCTCAAGAGTCTTAGAATATATTTCCACCTTACCGGATGGGGTACCCAATTTGGGAAGGCCTTCCTTCCACTCTTCATCCACAAAGAGAAACCCCTTCTTTTTTAACTCCTCCAGCGTCACCCCAAAAGGCTCAAGTCGAATACGGTTTGCTTCTTCAATATTGAATTTGAAATACTTCTCCACGCCTAAATGTTTGGCCAGTTCAATGATGATCTGCGTTCCAGGCCGCGTATTGTATAGAGGCTTGACCACCTGCTGTTGAATGCTGACCTGGGCTCTTTTCCCGCTGTGTTTCGTGTCAATGGCTTCTGTCCTTTCCAGGTAGAATGATTCAGGAAGGACATAATGAGCGATGGATGCCGTCTCAGAGAGCACCGTGTCAATGACGACCAGAAGATCAAGTTTTTTATAACCGGCAATCACCCTCTTCGGATTGGGATTGGTCCGAAGGGGGTTGTTATGGTAAACGAACCCAGCTTTCAGTTCTCCACGAAGCGCCAACTCCGGAATGGCATGCGTAATCCCATCACCATAGCTGCCGACAGGGTATCTTCCTGGCACTCCGGTTCCATCACCTTTTGGAACAGTGGGAAGATCCGGCGCTGGATGTTTGGGCTGAAGCTCTCCGAGTTTTGCAGACTTGGGAAAATAGATCCCACCTTCCCGGTTGATATTTCCGAGGAGGCTGTTGGCTATGGCCAATGCCCTTGCTGTCTGGAAACTGTTCAGATACTGAGACCCAAATGCCCCATGGTATCCGCGATGAAGAAGTCCTTTAGGTTTTGTTCTGGCTATCTCGCGGGTGATGCGGACGATCGTACTTGCTGGAATCTCACAGACCTTTTCAGCCCACTCCGGGGGGTAGTAGAGGGTCTCTTCCTCCAATTCTTGAAAACCAACTGTCTTCTCTTTGACAAACTCCTTATCGCAAAGCTCCTCTTTGATCATGACATGGATCATCGAGAGAAGAAGAGCCAGATCCGTACCCGGCTTGATAGGGAGCCACTCATCGGCAAGGATGGCAGTCTCGCTATGTCTTGGATCAACCACCACTACCTTTGCCCCTTTCTCTTTGGCTTCGACAATCTTCTTCACCTGGGCAAGGTCAATCCCTCCGGCCGGGTTCCGGCCAATGATCAATATATATCGGGCATTGCCAAGATCGTTGGAAGGAAGCTCGCCAACAGTCATCCTCCAGCCCGCATTTCTTGCGGTGTAACACGTTGATCCATGTGTAAAGTAGTTGGGGCTTCCAAGGGCATGCATCAACCTGAGTGCATAGAGGTTGTTCGATTGGGGATAGTTCACCCAGAAGAGACTCTGTGGCCCATTCTCCAATAAGGTCATATTGATCTTTTGGGAAATCTCTTGATAGGCCTGCTCCCATGAGATGGGTTCAAATTGGTTCCCTACCCTTTTGAGCGGTCCCTTCAGTCTCTGGGGATTATAGAGCTCATGAACATATCCGTGACCCTTCGGACAGATCAGTCCAAGATTTCCATTGGCTTCGGGGTTTCCCTCGATCTTCCAAATTCTTCCGTTCTTAACATAGGCAAAAATACCGCACCGGTTTCCGCAGCCATTGCATTGTGTTGGAATCATCTCGATGGGGGCGGCCTGAACTTCCTTTTCCCAGGTGGCAAAATCGAGGAGAGTGTTGCCGAGGGTAGCCGCGGTGAGACCCGTCCCGGCCACCTTCAGAAACCCCCTCCGTGTCATCCGGAAATTGACCGGGCTCTTCATATCCACAAGGGCACGATCCATCACCTCATCCTTTCCAATCACTTGAGGAAGGACTTGAATCCCAAGATGGGATAGAAATTTATTGATGCCGAGCATGATCTCCAATTTCACGACTTAAACTCATTCATTTAAAATCCCTCACCCCCCAATATCTGAACAGAAGGGGGATGAGGGAGCAAAAAGTTATCTATCGACCGGATAACCCGCCTTCACCCAGGCCTCAAAGGGAGCGTCCATCAAAACCGCATTTTTGTAACCCAGATCGTTCAGGGTCTTGGTCGCTAAAGCGGAACGGGCGGCCGTCAGACAGTAGACGTAAATTTTTGCGTCTTTGTCCTTTACTTTATCCCAGACCGTGAACTCGAGTTTCCCTCTGGAGACATGGACTGCACCGGGAAGGTGGCCTGCCTTATACTCGTCAGGATCTCTGACATCGAGAATGACTGCCTTCTCCTTGTTATCAATGGCGGCCTTCACATCAGCGGCAGTGACCTTCTTGATCTCGGCCTTAGCCTTTGCAACCCAATCCTTAACGGGCGTGGTCTGCCAGGCAGGAACTTTCGGCTGCTCCTGAGCCAATGTCAAGCCAACCATCGAAAGAACAAACACAAACGATAACATCCAAACCAGCGTCTTCTTCATCATCTTTCACCTCCTTTCATCATTTATTTACCTGATATTCTTAACTCCGAACTCCTTACTCCCCCGATTTGATCGGGGCAGGCGAACTCCGAACTTTTCATTCCCATGGCTTCCTCAAGTTGCTTCAATTCAAAGGGCTTTACCAGGTATCCCCGGATTCCAGCCTTTATGGCTTCCTGTCTCAACAACTCATCACCATGAACCGTCAACAATATCGAAATGAGGTTGGGGTCTTTCTTTGTCCATTCCTTCAATAGCTCCAGTCCTTCTCCATCCGGGAGACGATCTCCGCAGAGGACGATATCAAAAGGAACGGTCTTAAAAAGAGAGATACCCTCTTTCTTTGAGCTTGCAAGAAAGACTTCACAATTCTTTTGATGCTCAATGAAATACGAAAGCGACTGTCGGACCGTCTTATCTTTTTCAAGGATTAAAACTTTCATAATTAACCGGATATAAAGCAAGGGGAATGCCAATCAAATGGGAAGGAGAAAAATATTAAAGGACTCAGATCGGACGTTTTAGGTTATTTAATAAAATCAATAAATTAAATTTGACCAAAAAAATTATCATTGCCTTCAACCTGATAAAGGCCCGGCAAACATAATAAACCAAATCATGGGAAATTATATGAAAGCAGACAGGATAAAAAAGATGGAAGGGCTAAGATATTAAATTGACAGGGAAATTATCTCTCTGTTTGTTTTCAAATACTCTGTCTCAAATCAAACAGCGTGTTTCTCCCTGTTGCTATGAGGCAATATTCCCTTAACTTTCTTGCGAGATAATTAATTTAGATATTCGAGCGAAAATGTTGACATACTACCCCTTTTTTCCATATATTCATTTCATCCCGAGAGAAATTAGAAAGTTACTGCTTGAACTATTAGTCGCGGGACAAAGGAGTAGCGATTATCGCTCATATTTGAATGGGATGGGCTTTGGGAAGCAACAAAGAAGGAACAGAGAAAATATGAAGACAAATAAGAAAAACAACGCAGTTCATGAAATGAGAGAAGAATATGATTTTTCCGGTGGGGTTCGGGGAAAACATGCTCAAGCCTATCGAAAAGGGCATACCGTCAAAATTGTCAAACGGGATGGATCAGTCGAAGTACATTACTTTACTCAAGAAGATGGGGCGGTCATGCTTGACCCAGACGTAAAGAAGCATTTCCCCAACTCCAAATCAGTGAACAAAGCTCTTCGTTCTCTGATTACGGTACATTGATATGTTTTTTCTTATCTCACTCCATAATCAGTGCATCTCAGAAAGATCTTGGTGCTAACCTTAGCAACTGAGAGAGGGATAAATGGTGTAATGGGCTCATAGGTTCTGATTTGCATGTCTTGATTCACATTGGGGCGACAACCCATGAGAAAAGCGAATGTTTTAGGTGCTGTCTTTTTCCTGTTCTGGATAAGTGGCCCGATTTTTTCCCATCATCATATGGATCATTTTAAACCCGAGGGGGACCCCGATGGATTTGGAGGTATCCAGTGGGAAACTGAATTATCAACACTTCAAGATATGAAACTTTCGAGAGTGGACCCGAGTTATGGAGGAATAGATATTTATCTTAGAGCAGGAAATGCCGGAAGAATTGGAAAAGTAGAACCTAAGAATGTCGAATATTTATTCTGGAAAGGGAAATTTACTGGTATAAGTATTATTGCAGAGGGTGGTTCTGATTGTGAATCTTTAAGGGAAGTTGTATTCGAGGTTTTTGGTAAAGGGAAAAAACCCTACGCAGAACAAGACTACTTTGTCTGGGATGGCAAGATCATTTTAATGTCACTGGAATTCTTTCAGGATGGAAAAGGAGCATTATTCCGGATGATTTATAAACCCATCCTTTACCGAATGGAATGGGGAGGAAAAAAGGTTAGGGTATTAGGCCCTTATGAATTGAATTGTGCGCAAAATGGCAACAAAATTTTAGTGACGAATTGGGGTCGAAATCCGAAGCACCTGCCTGCGCGAAGTCCCGCCCTGCGGGACGAAGGCAGGCGAAATCCGGGCAAAGCGTCCAGCAGGACCAATTCGAAACAATCCCAAATGACCAAATCTTAAATGTTCAAAACAAATAAAAGTTTAACCCCAATTGAGTTAAAAATAATTACCTCTTTGAGATATTTCCCTGATGGATAGGCCACTTCATAGAGGTTTAAGCTTCATTTTAAAATCCCCCTAAATCCCCCTTTTCCAAAGGGGGATAATAATGGGTTCTCCCCTTTAGCAAAGGGGAGTTAGAGGGGATTTTCCAATAATTATTGCTCAATTGGGGTTTAAGAAATTTGAATTTTGAAAATTCGAATTTGTTTCGGATTTCGATATTCGGATTTCGGATTTTCTCAACTCCAAAACCTTACTTGGTTCCGGCTATGCCGGGTTAGGGATTAGTCCGCCATTTTAATTCCGTATTTTTCCATTCGATAGAGAAGCGCAGACCTTGAGATGCCCAGCATCTTTGCTGCCTGTACCTTATTCCCTTTTTTAGCCTTTAAAGCCTCAAGAATATACTGTTTCTCAACCTCATCCAGGACAATTCCTCCGGATGGAAGGTGGGGCTTGAAGTCGGCTCTCTCCTGGACCTGCCCTTCTCTCTCTGTGAGAAAAGAAAGGTGTTTTCGGAGAATCGTATCGCCCTTTTCTAAAAGCACAATCCGCTCCACCGTATTACGAAGTTCACGAATATTACCGGGCCAGGAATAAGATAGAATGTCCTCTTCGGCTTCTTTAGAAATCTGGCTAAACCCTTTCTTGAACTGCTCGTTAAAACGGCCAATGAAGAAACGAAAAAGGGGCAGGATGTCCTCTCTCCGCTCCCGCAAAGGAGGAATGTATAACTTCACGACATTGAGCCTGAAATAGAGATCATCCCTGAAATTTCCTTTTTTTATCTCTGATTCCAGATCTTTATTCGTTGCTGCAATGATCCGGACATCGGCCTTCTTCTTTTCGACTCCTCCAACCTTGAAATATTCTTTCTCCTCAAGAACTCTCAATACCTTAACCTGAGCAGGAGGAGGAAGTTCACCTACCTCATCGAGGAAGAGTGTCCCTTTCTCCGCTGACTCCACCTTCCCTATCTTTCCCTTCTCAAGGGCTCCGGTGAAAGCTCCCTTATCATAACCGAAGAGTTCGCTCTCAAAGAGGTCTTTGGGAATGGCGCCACAGTTGATGGGGATGAACGGAAAGGAGGATCGAGGGCTTAAGAAGTGAATGTATTCGGCAAGGAGTTCTTTGCCTGTTCCGGTCTCCCCTTCAATGAGGACCGTTGTTTCCGAACCCTGGGCAACTTTTTTGGCGAGCGCTAAAACCTCCTTCATCTTTTGGCTCACCCCGATGATTCCGCCGGAGCGGAATTTTTCCTGATATTGAGCCCGAAGCCACTCCACTTCCTTTTTCAAGCGAACCCGCTCAAGCCCCTTTTTAATTAAGTCTTCGACCTGGTCCAGCTCAAAAGGTTTGACGAGAAAATCAAAAGCCCCCATCTTCATCGAGCTGACGGCCATCTCAATCGATCCCTGTGCTGTCATGATGATGATCGGGATTTCAGGGGCTTCTTCTTTGATTTGGCGAAGCACTTCATCTCCATTGATTCCGGGAAGCCAGTGATCCAGGAGAATAAGGTCTGGATGCTCCCTCTGGAATTGCTCCAAACCTTCCTCACCGGTTCGCGTCGTCGTAACCTCATAACCCGAAGCCTGCAAGGCGACCTCCAGAGAATCTCTTAGAATAGGTTCATCATCCACGACTAAGATCTTAAACTGCATCTTGTTTCACTCCCGGGAGGTGGATGGTAAAGGTTGATCCCTTCCCTTCCTCACTGACGACATCGATGGCCGCTTGATGGTTTTCTAATATTTTAAGGCTGATGGAGAGACCCAGTCCTGTGCCTTCGGATTTTGTCGTAAAGAATGGATCGAAAATCTTCTTCAGGTGAGACTTGGGAATCCCTTTTCCCGTATCTTTGACTTCAACTCCGACTCCACCCTCTTTTTCCTGGAAAGTCCGAATGATCAAGGTTCCACCTTTCTCCATCGCCTGTATGGAGTTGAGCATGAGATTGACCAGGACCTGCTGGATTTGATGGAGGTCGATTCGCACCTTCGGTAATTCTTGCCCTCTTTCAAAGTTGACGGATATATTCCCTCTCTTAAATTTGGTCTGCAAAATGGCCAAACTTTTCTCCACGACTTCATCGATTTCCTCTTCTTTAAAATGGGAGGCTTTAGGTTTTGCAAAATGGAGCATGTCGTCCACAATTTTTTGAATCTTCTCGATTCCTTCAAGGCTGCCATCGAGAAGCCTTCTCTCCATCTCAGGAAGTTCCTTTTTCCTGGCGAGCATCTGGGTGTTGATCTTGATCCCAGCCAGAGGATTCCGAAGTTCATGGGCAACGCCAGCAGAGATCTCCCCCAAAGAAGTTAGCCTTTCTGCAAGGGTGAGCCGTTCTTCTGCTTTCTTCAACTGAGTAATATCCTTACAAATCCGAGAGGCGCCGATGACCTTTCCCTCTGCATCCCTTAATGGAGAGAGGGTCATGCTGGTGATGATCTCCTTTCCCTCCTTGGTCTGCCTCTTGACTTCCATATTGGCGACGACTTCTCCCCGTTTCACACGTCCCATCACGGCTTCCATCAATTTTACTTCTTCTTCTCTCAATTTTTTATCCCGGGGATAAAGAAATTCGGAGAGTTTCTTTCCCAATACCTCTTCTTTCTTAAACCCGTAAATCTGCTCCGCCCCCTCATTCCAATAAATTGCCTTTCCCTCAAGGTCGACGACTGAAATCGCATCCCCCGCTTTCTCCACAATCGATTCGAGAAAGTTTTTGGTTTCAATCAATTCTTTTTGAAGTCTGACCTTTTCAACCATTAAGGTATAGCCTTCAACAGCTCGGTTGACGACAAAAGGAAAGGCTTTCGCACATTCAGCAGATCGGTTGATATAGTCAAAAACCCCTTCCTTCATGACCTCAATGGACAGCTTGGGATCTCCTTTGGGGGTTACGAAAATGGTAGGAACTCCGATCCTCGATTCATTGAATTTTCGAAGCCAGTCCAAACCCTTGCCATCGGACAGAGCATAATCGAGGAGAAGGATATTGAATTTTTCGTTCTGGAGTCTTTTAAAACATTCCTCTCCTGTGGAAACCTTTTCGATGAGATAATGGCCTCCTGATTCATGCAGGGAATCCTCGATCATCTTTGTGAAGAAAAGGTCTTCTTCCGCAATTAAGATTCGAATCTCTCGCTCCATGTCTTTCCCCTCTCGATCTATCCAAACCCTCCTTGAGCAAGAGGGTAGGTTTATCCCTAAAATACCTTATTTTCTCACGGTTGACAATCTTTCATCTATCTTTTTAATATTGAGCTTATGAAGGCGCTGATTCTCTTTCTGATTCTCCTTGTTTCCAGCTATGCTTTCGGTGAAACGATCACAGAATCACCCCATCAGGTCTGGAAGGTGGGGGAGCGAAGATGGAACGTCGAGGAAGAAGAACATTTTGCAAGATGGGTTGAATCTAATCTTACAGAAGACTTTTTCATACGCCATAAGATTCCGGTTGACTGTGCGGATGTCCCTTACGCCGTTCGGTGGATTTATGCGAGGATTGCAGGACTTCCTGCTGCAGCGACCACCAAGGACAATAAACTCATCGGCCACTGGTCGACCCAATGGAAACACCTTCTTACACATGCAGAGTGGCACAAAGATCTCCGTTTCCGGAAAGCCCTGCTTCACATGCTCTCGGAGACAACGACGAGAACACTCCCCCTCGATACCTACCCCATCCGCATTGACCCAGAATCAGTAACTTCCGGAACAGTGTTTTTCGTCACAGAGTCACATTCCGGAGTAATCGGACGCGTCATTCTCGATGGAAGCAGCGACCATCCTCTTCAGGCATGGGAGGCCACATCGCCTGCGAAAATACAAAAATTAAGCGGCAGAGACTTTCTGACCCCAAGGCCTGAGTCCACGGTCTTTTCCGGCTTGGTCAAATTTCGGTGGCCAATTTTCAAAAATGGAAGATGGGAATACTTCTCTTCAGCAGAGCATCCCTTCTATTCGCTGGAGCAGTACTCCACGGATTTCTATGAAGGCCGTTCTGATTTTGTTGCGGCTGTGGCAAGAAGAATCGATCCAACGGATTATGATCCATGGGAAAAACTGGAAAAGGTGCTCGATACCACCCTTCGTTATCTCATGGCCAGGGTCCCTGTCGTTCAAGAAGGATATCAGCGATGCCGAAAGGGAGGCTGCCAGGAAGGGTCTGCGCAATGGGAGATTCATAGCACACCTGGCCGGGATGGTAGGATCATTCTTCTTATGGATCACCTCCATCAGATCATCGAGTCGAATCATCTCGACCCTGAAAAGGTTAAAGCGAAAATGGAGGCCATCTCAATCCCTATCGAAACGGTCCAATCCGTCACCTTTTACTTCCTTTTTCAAAACCACCTCTGGCTCTCCCCTCACCCGGGAGATTCCATTGAGGCCCGATGGGGACTTAAAAAATGCGAAATGATCTTCTCTCAGATTCAGACCGCCCAAAAAGCCATTGCCTTTATTGAGAAGACTTATCGGAAGAGAGATCCCAAATATGCTGACTTTGCCGTTGGTCAGCAGCTGGAGATTCTGAGAAGGCTGAACGAGGAATGGATTAAGTCAGCTTGCAAAGAACCACCGCCCGTTTCTCAGAAGAAGAAAGTGAGGAGATAGGGGGATAAGGAGATAGAGAAAAAATGATGGGGAGATGGGGGGATGGGGTGATAGGGAGAGGGTATACTTGAGAAATGCAGACCCGTTTTTACCAGACACGGTAAACGGACACGGACACGTCTTTATAAGAAGTATTTGGCAATGTCGACGTGGTATTTGTTTGGATCAAGCGTCTTCACAATGCTACGTTTGAACCTGCCTCCTCCGTTCCTTTCCGTGAGGTCAATCAGTTCCTTCTTTCCCCTCCCGCGTCTATCCCTATCCACCAGGACCACATGGGGACGTTCGATCCACTGAGGGTCGGTATTGGGTTTGAACACAATTCCCATCTCATGGGTATCGAGGAGGACCAGGGAACCTAAGGGATGAACGCCCACTAAGCCAATGAACATTTTGAGGAGAATGGAGTCAAAATAGACATCCCGGTCTTGAAGCATGACGGCCAGGGCCTGCTCCGGTGTGAGAGGAACTTTTTTATAGATTCTCGGAGTGGTCATGGCGTCATAGGCATCTGCAACCTGAATGATTCGCCCGAAGAGACTCACCCTCTTTTTGTGAAAGAGCTTGGGATACCCTGAAAGGTCGTTCTTTAGATGATGATCGAAGATACCGACCACCATCTTCGGGTTGACCTCGCCCAATTGCTTCAGATTAAGAACAATCTCCACTCCTGTCAGAGGGTGTTTCTTCATCTGGCCCCATTCTTCATCGGTGAGAGCAGCAGGTTTATTCAGGACCTCCAGCGGAATTTTGGACTTACCGATATCATGAAGCATGGCCGTAATGCCCAACTCACTCAGAACACCTCTTGAGAACCCCAATCGCCTTCCCATGGCCATAGAATAAATCGCCACATTGACAGAGTGGTTAAAGGTATATTCATCATAGTTCTTGATGGTCGTCATCCCGAGCAGGATCGATTCATCCTCCATGATGAGGTGGACGGCTTTGCGCACCAGACGCTTCAATTTTCTCACGTCGGCATGCTGCTTTCCTTTGATCTGGGTGATCACTTCCTTGACCGTCCCGATGGTCTCGAAAAAAACCTTTTTCCCAACCTCTCGAGAATTCTCCTTCTCGAGCGTATAAGCCCCCTCTTCTTTTTCGGAAACTTCCAGAGGGCCCACTTCAATCGAGGAGAGATGACGCTCCTTCAGTGTTTCATTAAAGAGCGTGGCATTTTCCTCTTTCCCATCTTCCAGAGCCATCAGGATATAGATGAACTCCCTCAATGCATCCTCATCCAGAGCCCCTTTGTAGAGAACTTCCCCAATCAAGCGTTTCTTCCACTGAGTCAGGAGGTATTTAAAGCTGGTAAACCCTTCCACGGAATAACGGAGTCTCTGCTCATTGAGGAAAATATCATCCCCTACGATTTTGAGGCGGATGCTTCCCTCCCTCTGGACAAATGTGTTGATGGCATGAAGGGATTCCTGTATGAACTGCTGGAGGGCGACATTCTTGGAATCGTAGATCTGGGAGATCCTCATCAATACATGAAATTTGGTGACGAGGTTATTCCCCAACTTTGACAACTCGGAGTCCATCTTCTCTGCCGATCTGGGGATTTCTTTCTTAGATTGAATAGCTGCTTCCATGACCTCTGTCCATTTTAATGGATTGACCGTTCGATATGTTTTGATCTTTCCTGGGCTTTGAAGGAATCAGATGTTTCCTCCGCACCGAACATCTTGAGGGTATTACGAGCGCAGAGTCGCATCTCGTCCCACTTTCCCTTCTGAAACCATCTTCTTTTCTGTGCGATCTTTTTTAAAACCGGGATGGCTTCTTGAGACCCCGTCTCGCCCAGAGCTTTAAAAAACGAGGCCTTTTCTTCATAATCCCTCTTGAAAAAATCTTCTGAGAGAATGATCCCGGTCAGCGGTTTCGCCGCATCCCCCTTGGCAACCTTGGCAAAGATGAGCGAGGCCTTCCCCCTCATCTCCGGCAGGGGATCTCTTAAAAATTTCTGAATGAGATCTTTTCCCTGCCCATCAAATTTCCTGAGGATCTGTAGGGTCTCTTCTCTTACTTTTGGATCCTGATGACCGACGAGGCCTCCCAGGTATTTGACCGTGGAGGAATGCCCGATCTTTCCAAGAATATAGAGGATGTGACAGACCAGGAATGGATTGGGATCGGCTAAATATTTGGCGAGAGGTTTGATGTCTTTTCGAGCGAGCTCAGCCAGAATATCACAGATGACCTTTCTCCACTTCCCTAATTCCATCTTTCCTAATAAAATACAGAGGGGTTCGATTCCCTTTGGGGTGAGGAGTTGGAGATACTGGAAGATAGGCTCTGAATCTGCCTCCGCGTTTCCTTTCATCGCCTCTCCTAAAAGGTCTATCGAACGAGCGCCAGAGGAAGAGTCGAGGATACGGCGGATGGCAAAAATCTGTTTGTCCTTCAAAACTATGGATTCCATGGTATCGTTCAGCTTCTTGAGAATGACCGCTGCCTTTCTCACCTCTTTTTGTTCGAGGAGGGCTCCCGTGGTTCTTTCGAAATAGGAGATCATATTCTCATAGGCATCCATATCCTCGCCCAGATGGAGAAGGATCTCTACGAGGTTATCGGTCAATAGATAGATATAGTCCGGCTGATGTTCCTGCTCAATCTCCTGATTGATCTCTTCAATCTCCACCGGGGTGAGCTGACAGGCGTCGACCAATGATTGTCCGGGCGCGGGGTTCAGCGCCTGTTTTAAGCCTTCATTTGCAAGCGCTTGGGTTTCCTGTTTTTCATTCTCGGGAGCGAAGTCGTCTTCGTTCTCTTTCCCGGAACTTTTAAATTCCAACCGTTTGATAAAATCATCCTCTGTAGCCGGGACAAAATGACTCCCTTCTTCCAAAAACTCGTCTACGGTTCCGAAGGTGATGTGTGAAAAATCTTTTTCCCAGAGGAGGGTGACCAGGTCGTCTTCGAGGCGATTAACGGATTCGCTACTCCTCACAATATGAAGAAAATCGACCACCTCTCTTAACTCAAGCCCTCTGAAAAATTTTATTTCGCGGATTCCGTCCTTATAAAACAGGAACGCCAGGCTCTCTTTTACATCCTGGTTTTCATAAACAATCTTCCCCCGGTAGAAAAGCCGGTGTTCCCCCACCAGGAGTGGAAAGGAATCGAACTCCTCGAAGTAGTTGTCAAAATCCTTCTTCAGCCTCTCCATAAATTTATGAAGGATCGGATGATTGGCTTCATAGATCCGGAATGCCTTCACGGTCTGGAGAAACGTCTGGATCAGGGCCCGGGTAAACTTTACGGATTTCTCATAAAGGATTTCGTCCTGACCTTTCTTTTTTTCTGTTAAAGGGGTGACTCTCTTTTCCATAAATCTCTCATCCCATCGCGCTGCTTGAAATCTCTCCCTTCAGGAACCGATCCAGTTCCGATCTGAGAACCTTCCAACCTTTTCCTGCCTTTGCTCCCTTAATTCTTCCGCCGGAAAGATATTTCAGGAAGGTGGGCCTTGAGATCCGCAAGTATTGACAGGCTTCTTGAGTTGTCAGGACATCGTTTTCTCTTAACATCGCTTTCCACCCTTTATACAGGATTTTATAGCTGTTTATTGCATTTTCCATACCAATTTCTTAAACATCGTTCAACCCGCTGATATTTAATTGGATTTTTAATATGATAGTCGTGAACAAAAATGGGGAAAGCGACGTTTCTTGAACATACGTTGAAAAATTTTAATCCATTCATTTTTCTTATTGTCTCCTGAAAATGGAATCGGTTAAAATTCTCACATTTGAAGGGTTCAACGCAAGTTCATCGTTCATCGTTTAAAAGGAGACCGCTATGGAAAAACAGTCTGTTCGAAACAGGGTTGCGAATATCATCAAAACTCTTTCGAAAGATATTCCGGATTCAACCATTGCCCTCAAATTCTCAAGCCCGATTGAACTTCTCATTGCCACCATCCTTTCTGCCCAATGCACCGATGTCAGGGTAAACGAGGTGACAAAAGACCTATTCAAAAGGTACCGCTCCCCAAAAGAATACGCGGAAGTAGATATTAAAAAATTGGAAGAAGATATTCGGCCGACCGGATTCTACCGAAATAAAGCAAAGGCAATCCAGAAATGTTGTAATGACCTGATTCAACGATTTGGGGGATCGGTCCCAAAAACCTTAGAGGAGTTGGTGACGCTACCGGGTGTAGGCCGAAAAACTGCCAACGTTGTCCTGGGAAATGCTTTCGGGATACCGGGAATCGTCGTCGATACCCATGTCCACAGGGTGACTCAGAGGATGGGTTTGACGAAAAATGACGATCCCGTTAAGATTGAATTCGATCTCATGAAGATCGTGCCCGAAGGAGAATGGACCCACTTCTCCAATCTATTCGTCTGGCACGGCCGAAAAACCTGTGCAGCCAGAAAACCCCTCTGTGATCAATGTGCCATTCGAAAATGGTGTGATGATGGAACCCAGCTCAAAATATAGGCTCAAATGACAAAGTGAAGGAAATCAGGCTATCAGGAAACCAGGAGGCAGGATACCTGGATATCAGATTATCAGGAGAACAGAAGATATGATTTTCTTAAACCTGATGCCCGGATTTCCTGATATCCACTACCTGATGACCTGATATCCTGATAACCGCATTTTGTGGATTGACCCCTTCGGGAAACTCCGCCCGATATCCGAAGTTTATAAACCCATGACTCTTTCAAAACAAACCCGTGACAAGTTATTCCTGATGGAGGAGGTGATCAATTTCCCCACCTCACTCCTGAACCATCGGAATGATCACTGGGAAAACATCATCATGGCTCCCTATTCCGATTTAACAGGGGCAGTGTCCTCCCTTGTTGAGAAGGGGCGAAAAGTGATGATCGTTACTGGTTTTTATATCCCTGCTGGAGAACCTCCGGCCACAGAGACCGATGGCCCTCCGGGCGCCCTCATTCTGGCGGAGGGGTTGAAATATTTGGGCATGGAGGTCTCCCTGCTCTCCGATGAATACACCCTTCCGACTCTCAAGGCAGGCCTCAAAATCCTCAACCTTTCTGAAAAAGAAATTCCCCTCATCTGTTTTCCTCTGGAGCACTCTGATCTGGAGAATGGCAGCCCACTCTCCCATCGCTTCATGGATGAACTTTTTAATGGCCCATTGGGGCAAGGCATTTCTCATCTCATCTACATCGAACGGGTTGGGCCCAATCATACGCTTGAATCGTTTCTCGCTCAAACGCGAACAGCCCCCCCACCCATCAAGGCGTTTGAGTCCATTCTCCCCCACTCCATAAGAAACCGGTGTTTCAACTCCTGCCTGGAAGATATTTCCCGATTTACGGCAAAAACCCACCTCCTTCTTGAATATCAAAAAAAACAAAATCTCCCTGTTGAGACGATCGGAATCGGAGACCGTGGCAATGAGATCGGTGCAGGAAAGATTCCATGGGAGGTCTTCCAGAAAAACTCAACCACACATCGGGAACCTGTCTTCTGCTGTCGGATGGAAACAGACTATTTTATCTCCTGTGGAGTCTCAAACTGGGGAGGGTATGCGTTGATGGCAGGGCTTGCTCTGGCCGCGGGGAAGACGGACCAAATCGAAAAGATAACCGCCGAGCAGGAAGGAAAGGTCCTCGACTATCTCATCCATCATGGTCCGGCGGTCGATGGAATCACACACAAACAAGACCATTCGGTGGATGGGGTCGAATTTAAGGACTATATGAAGGTGATCGAACGGGTCAAAGAGATCGCCCTCGAATAAAGTCCGCAATCCACAATTAAATGACCGCTTTCTTCACTCTCATTTTCTGCAAATAATAGACCAGGGCTACGCCAACAAGACCAAACACATCCGTATAGAGACCGGGTTTGACTAAAGCAACCGCAGAGACGAGAAGAATGATCCGTTCATACCATTTGTCATCCGCAATGAAGAACCCCTGCATGCCTCCAGCCAAAGCATACATTCCAACAGAAGCCGTAATAAAAATCCATGTTGCTTCAAAAACATTGGTGCTGATCAGAAGCATCTGAGGAGCAGTGATAAACATGTAGGGCAGGAGAAACGTCCTCATATCCAATTTGAAGGCATTGACCCCCGTTTTAAAGGGATCGGCGCCTGCGATTCCGGCTGCCGCATAGGCGGCTAAGCATACGGGAGGCGTTCCATCAGCAAGGATTCCGAAATAGAAGACAAAGAGGTGTATGGCGATGATCGGCACCTCAGGAGCCATCGCCTTCAAGGCCGGAGCCATGATCGTTGCCATAATGACATAATTGGGAGTGGTGGGAACGCCCATTCCGAGGATGAGGCAGGCGATCATCGTGACGAACAACCCTAAATAGAGGTTTCCTGCCGATAGGGTTACGACTACATTGGTCATGTTCAATCCGGCTCCGGTCAATGTCACCATTCCCACGACAATGCCAGCACAGGCGCAGGTCACCCCGATCCCTGCCATCGTTCTCGATGCATTAAACATAGCGTCCAATATCTTTTTGAAGGAATCAATCGTGGGCTCCCATGAAACTGTTTTTGTCTCACCTGAAACTGTAACCGGCCTTTCTTCGGTATCACGTCCCCATCTTAGACTTGCCAGCATTCCCTGAATAATGAAAATCGAAGCGGCGACACCGATCGCCATCGCCGCTGCGGTAAGGGGTGTCAGCCTCTTAATGACCAGAGCGTAGAAAAGAACGACAATGGGGATCAGAAAATGGGCGCCACTTACAAGGGTGGGAATAAATTTGGGGAGTTCCTTTCGGGGGATCCCTTTTAGGTCGTACTTGACCGAAAGCAGATGCACGGCTCCGAGAAGGGCAAGCTGATCAATTATTGCAGGCAAGGCTGCTGCAACACAAACTTGAAGATAGGGAATGCCTAAAAACTCTGCCATGACAAAGGCAGCCGCTCCCATAACAGGTGGCATGATCTGACCATTTCCGCCTGCGGCGGTGTCAATGCCACCTGCTAGTTCCGGGCTGAACCCAACCTTCTTCATCATCGGAATCGTCATCGTTCCTATCGTGGCTGTATTGGCCACGCCGCTTCCCGAGATGGTCCCGAAAAAGGCGCTGGCGATGACCGAAACCTTAGCCGGTCCTCCACGGGTATGCCCTACCAGGGACATGGCCAATTTCAACAGATACGTTCCCGCTCCGGATCTCTCGAAAATGGCTCCGAAAAGCACGAAGGCAAAGACAAATGTGGAAGACACCCAGAGGGGTATCCCAAAAATACCCTCCATGGTCAAATAGAGATGGTCCACCACTCTTCGAAATCCGTATCCGCGATGAGCGATCAGATCCGGCAAATAGGGTCCGATAAAACCGTAAAGGATAAAGAGCGATGAAATCAGAACGAGAGGCAGCCCTACCGCTCTCCGGGTCGCCTCCAGAATCAAAAGGATGGTTAGACAACCCATTACCAGATCTATTTGCGTCGGAGACCCGATCCTTGTGACAAGAGCCTGATAATAAACAGCCACATAGATGGCCGAACACCCGGCGATCATCGCCAGAACAAAGTCATAGAATGGAATGGTTTTTATTTTAGATTTTTTGGAGCGGGGGTAAAAGAGAAAACAGAGCGTCATCGCAAAGCTCAAATGGACAGAGCGCTGAAGCGTCGCGGTTAGGGTCCCGAAGAAAGCCGTATAGAGCTGGAAGCAGGCCATACTCAGGGCAATGATATAAGTGATTTTATAAGGAATTCCCGAAAGCCGGCGCTCGCCGAACTCCTGGGTTTGTATCATCTCCTCGGCCTTTTTAACGAGCTCTTGGTCAACGACCAGTCTTGTTTCTTCCATGGTCAATCTTTTCCTTTCTTTAGCGGCTTAAGGGGTTACCCTATGGATCAAATGGAAGGCGATAAAGTTCTTTAAAGACATGGAGTATGAATGGGTGACGCCTTATGGAGATTTCGAGCAACCCCTCTCCCCCTTTCTCATTTCCTAATGCCGTCTCCCTATCCTTGAATCTGAGAACAGGCCGATTGATCGGAGAAAAAAAGAAGTTGAACTTTTCGAGCCGCTCTCCTCCTTCCACAACAAACCATCCGTTTTTTCGAATGGTTTTTCCCGAGACATTCGGAAGCCCGGCTCCATGGGAAGAAAACCGCGTCTCTACAATTCTAAGAACATTGCGCCTTTCGATCAGAAACGTTCCCTCAACAGGAGTTTTTTCTACCGAATGAATATAGTTAAATAGGAAAACATCCCCCTCAACCGCTCTCTTACGGAAGAGGATTTCTCCGCTCTTTCTATCCTTAACCTCGAGCACGGAAACGGGAATCAACCCTCCCGCAAACAGAACAATGCCTATGGTTGAAATAATGAGAAGCCCTTTCTTGCGCATAATGAAAAGCAAGGCCCTTCTTCTTAAAAAAAGAGGAAGGGCCTTGATGAACTTCTACTATTTCATGCCTTTCTCTTTGAAAAATTTTTCCGCTCCAGGATGAAGAGGAATGGGCATGCCGGTGAGAGCCTTTTCCAGTTTCACTTCTTTTCCTTTGGCATGAGCCCCTTCGATCGTCTTTATGTTCTCAAACATGGCCTTGGTGATCCGATAAACGATATCCTCTGCCAGCTCGGCTTTGACGACAAGGATGGCGAGCACAGCCACGGTCGGGACATCCTTATCCACTCCCTTATAAATCCCGGCAGGCACTTTATCTTTTGAATAGAAAGGATACTTCTTAACCAGTGCATCAGCCTGGGCTCCGTCAATGGGAACGATCATGCTATCCACCGTTATGGCGGGATCCACAATCGCAGAGGCTCCAACACCTGTTGTATAGAACGCGGCGTCAATTCGTCCATCTTTAAGATAATCACCAGATTCCGCAGCTGTTAATCGCTCAACTTTCCCCAGATCTTCAAACTTCAATCCATAAGCCTCAAGGATCTGAATCGCATTCTGTTCTGTTCCACTGCCCAATGGTCCAACCGCCACTCTTTTTCCTTTAAGATCTCTGACCGATGCGATTTTAGCATCTTTCCGTGCATGAATCTGGCAATGCTCCGGATAGAGAGCTGCCATCCCCCGGATATTTGGAACGGGTTTATCAAACATCGGTTTCGTTCCCTGAAAAGCATAAAAAGAAATATCATTTTGCAGAATCGCCAGATCCGCATCGCCGGTTGCAATCAGCTTGGCATTCGCAACCGAGGCTCCCGATGACTCCACGGTTATCTTGATATCGGGAAGCTTCTCATGCGCAATCCTTGAAATAGCCCCCGCGAGAGGAAAATAGACTCCCACAACCCAGCCCGAAGCAATGGAGACGTACTTTCTCTGGGCATGGGCCAGATCGGACCGCACAGCCGAAACGAATACCACCAGACATAAAACCATCACTCCAACAAACAATTTTTTCTTCATCTTAACCCTCCTTTAATGTTTAGAAATAATTTAAGAAAACAACAGGTTAGCCTTTCATGAATTTCATGACCACCCCCCTTCGTCTGGTCTTGGATTCCACCCATTATTTATATGAATTTAGCCTGCTTGTCAAATATTTTTCATGAGGTTTCTGAAAAACCCAGAAATCTCTGATTACAATGATTATGGGACGATTACACTGATTGGAAATGCATTGGAAACCAAGAAAAAATATGCTATTAAAACCCTAACTAAACTGGAGGCTGACCTGATGAAATCTTTTTCTGACCTCTATCAACAAAGAACCCCGCTCTCAAAAAACTTTATTGAAAGATCGAAAAGGGTGATGCCAGGAGGGATCTCTCATAATGTGCATTACTTCCCACCTTACCCTTTTTTCATAAAGGCTGCCAAAGGTTCTAAAATATGGGATGTGGACGGAAATGAGTATATCGACCTCTGGATGGGTCACTATACCCATATTCTTGGACATCATCCTCAGGTAATCATTGATGCTATCGAGCAACAGGTGAAAGAAGGATTTCACTGGGGTATCGTCTTTGAAAAACAGGTCGAGTGGGCAGAACTCATCCAACAACTGGTCCCTTCTGCAGAAATGGTTCGATTCTGTTGCTCCGGAACTGAGGCGACAATGTACGCAGTTCGCCTCGCCCGGGCTTATACAGGAAAGAAAATCATCCTGAAGATCGCCGGAGGTTGGCACGGACCAAATCCCGATCTCTCTGTAGGCATCAAAATGCCTTACGAAAGAGAAGAAAGCCTCGGCCTTTTTCCCGAGCTAATTCAATACACAAAGACTATTCCGTTTAATGATATCCAGGAAACGCTTCAAACCATCCATCAGAACCGTCTGGACTTAGCCGGCATCATCCTCGAACCAGTTGTTGGTGAGGGTGGATTTTTTCCTCCTGCGAAGGATTATCTCACCATGCTTCGCTCTGAAACAGCGCGACTCGGCGCCCTACTTATCTTTGATGAAGTGATATCAGGATTCCGTGTGGCTTTGGGTGGGGCTCAGGAAAGGTTTGGGATGATACCTGACCTGACCACATTAGGGAAAGTGGCAGGAGGGGGGTTTCCGGTTGGAGTGCTCGTGGGAAAAAGAGAAATCCTCGAGAGAACCTCGCCTGAAAGGAAGGGAAAGAAATGGGAAAAGATTCTGATCGGGGGAGGCACGTTCTCCTCTCATCCTTTTTCAGCATCCGCAGGCTTGGCCATGCTTCATTATCTATGTGATTATGAAGATGAAGTTTATCCCCTTCTTGAATCCAGAGGGGTGAAAATACGGAAAGACCTTCAGGAAGTTTTTGATAAAGAGGGAGTCAATGCTGTCGTCACGGGAATCGGTTCCCTATTTCAGACCCACTTTCCTTTTGAACGATCAGTGGCCCTTGATTCTCCAAACGCCATCAATCAGAGGACGGATATTGAAAAAAGGGAAGTGGAGTTTCGCCTCCGTATGCTGAACCACGGGGTTCATGTGATGCACGGCGGAGGGGGGCTCTCCATCTCCCATTCGGATGAGGATATTAAAAAGATCATTGAAGCCGCCCGAGAAGTCGCCCGAGAGATGGCCCAAACTTAATTTCGGAATTCGAATTGCGGATTGCGGAATACAGGCTGGTATCTTTGTTAAAGGGGCTACATCGAAGCTCGTTTATCGGTGAAGAATCTCGTATGGAAACCCGAAGCTCCAAATAATAGGCTCGAGTCTCATAGATCTTCAGACAAGCATCGATACGAGTTTCGACAACGACAAACGTAACTTTTCAAAAACGATTTATTTTATTGTGAGGATCAGCCATGGCTCAGGAAACAATGAAGATAGGAGTCATTGTAGTGGATGTGCAGGGTGACTTCACAACATTTAAGAACGGTTCATTAGCGGTGGAAGGGACGGATGAGGCCTATCTCAAGGCGGTGGAGGAGAATACGAAAAAACTGAAAGCTGCAGGATTCCCAATCTATGCAACACAGGACTGGCATCCCAGGAATCATATCTCCTTCTTCACCAACCACTCGGGAAAGAAAGCCTTTGATGTGATCAAACTGAATAACAGGGACCAAGTCCTATGGCCTCCTCATTGCGTCCAGGAAACTTCCGGCGCTGAAATTTTGTTGGATAAGAGATTATTTAACGCGGTCGTGAAAAAGGGGATGGATTCAAAATTTGACAGTTATTCAGGCTTTCAGGACGATGGCGGAAAAATAACCGAAATGGACAGGTCCTTAAAAAAAGATAGAATCAAAAGGGTCGTTATCTATGGCATTGCCACAGATTATTGTGTTAGAGCAACAGCCCTTGACGCAGTTGCAACAGGATACCAAGTCATCATGATAAAAAATCTGAGCAGGGGGGTTGCTCCGGATACCTCCCGGAAGGCCATTGAAGAGATGCGGGCAAAAGGGGTTGTTATTCTTGACGATCCAGACTTAGATAAAATCAAAGCCCTTCAATAAAATAAAGGGGACAGGCTGCTCTTTTTAAAAAGTAACCTGTCCCCTTTTTCTTTATTACATTCTGATGAGCAGTTTCGTGTCGTGCTCAGGACCAGCGTATCGAACCGCAAGTCGAACAATGTGTTGCATGGGGGAACATCCATCTCATGGACCTCACCTCCTTTACTTAATTTTATTCTAAAGCGAACCTTCCCGTCTGTCAAGAAAGTTTTTTGAGATTTCTGAAAATGTCCAGAAATCTCTGATTACACCGATTATGAAATGATTACATTGATTAAATAGAGTTGATCATAAGATGAAGTTGTGTCATAGTGAAAACAATCTATTTGAAAAGGAGTTCAGAATGAAACTGAAAGGTTACACAGGAAAAATGATAAATGTCGACCTCACCCACTCCAAAGTTAAAACCGAGCCCCTGAGAGAAGACTGGCTTGAGCCCTTCATTGGCGGAAGCGGTCTTGGAGCAAAATATCTATATGAGATGACCGATGAAAAAACCAATCCCTTGGGCCCTGAGAATCCTCTCATCTTCTTGGCCGGGCCTTTCACTGGAACCCCAGTTCCCCTCTCCGGAAGGCATGCGGTGATTTCACGATCCCCTCTCACCAACATCTTTGGCGAGTCGGATGTGGGGGGAACCTGGGGTGCTCAGCTCAAAAAGGCAGGGTTCGATGGGATCATTGTCACAGGAAAATCTGAAAAACCAGTCTATCTCTGGATCAATGAAGATAAGGTGGAGATCCGCGATGCCTCTCATCTCTTGGGGAAAGATACTTATGAAGTGGACCCAATCTTGTTAAGGGAGACCCATGAAAAAGCGGCGGTCAGCGCCATCGGTCAGGCCGGAGAAAACCAAGTCTTGATTGCTGCTATTATGACCGATGGCAAGGAGGGACGGGCAGCAGGCCGGTGTGGACTGGGCGCAGTGATGGGATCAAAAAAATTAAAAGCCCTCGTTGCCTACGGAACGAAAAAGGTGGAGGTCTTCAATCCTGAAGAAGTTGGAAATCTTCCGAAGGAATATACCGCAATGATCATCAAGAATGCGGAGAATTTTAGGAAATACGGAACAGCGGGTTCCCTCTCTGTTTTTGAAACCATGGGAACGCTTCCCATTCAAAACTGGAAATTTATTGGGCGCTGGGAAGAATCTGCAATCAAAATCAATGGCTTCACCCTCTCTGAAACTCTGCTGTCTGGCCGATATTTTTGTGACGCCTGCATCTTAGGATGCGGGAGAAAGGTTAAAGTTGAGCAAGGACTCTATGCAGGAGTAGATGGTGCAGGGCCGGAATATGAGACCCTTGCTCTCCTCGGAAGCAATTGTATGATCGATGATCTTGAAGCCCTCTGTTATGCCAATGAACTCTGCAATCGGTTTGGCCTGGACACCATTTCCACTGGAGGAGTGATTGGTTTTGGAATGGAGGCTTATGAGAAGGGATTGATCGATCAGGAGGATACCGGCGGGGTCGAACTGCGTTGGGGAAGCTCTGCGGCTCTCATCGAGATGATCAAAATGATCGCCCATCAGAAGGGCTTCGGAGAAGTCTTGGGCAAAGGGGTGAAAAGAGCTTCGGAAATCATTGGAAAGAATTCAATAGAATTTGCAATGCACACCAAAGGATTAGAATTCCCTGCTCATGATCCCAGAGGATATAATGCAGGCGCAACAGGGTTTGCCACCTCTTCAAGAGGAGCCTGCCATCTCTCGGGTCTCAGCCATACGTTTGAAAGGGTTCTCAAGTCGCCTGAAATGGGCATCCCGGAGCCCATTGACCGGTTCGAAGTGAAAGGCAAGGGAATTCTTACAGCCAAGAGTCAGAACCTGATGGGAATGATGGATTCCCTGAAACTCTGTAAGTTCATCTTGTTTGGAGGCATCACCGTCACTCATATTGCGAAATGGTATCAACTCGTTACCGGCAGAGAGATGTCTATCGACGATTTTGCCAAGACAGGGGAGAGGATTTTCAATCTAAAACGACTCTACAATGTAAGATTGGGAATCAGCCGTAAAGACGATACCCTTCCTTTCCGCTCGCTCACCTCCAAACGGATTGGACAGGGAATTACACCCAGTCTCCCGTCCCTTGGCCACACGCTCGGCGAATACTACGAATATCGCGGTTGGTCCGAGGACGGAATCCCCACGTCGGAAAAATTAAAGGAGTTGGGATTAGAATAAAAACGCGATGAGGAGCTCGTTTTAGCATTGTTCCTTAAGTTAACTTTTAGATACGTTAAGGAACAGGCCGCAAGTAACCTGTTTATAAGCATTTT
>VGRY01000059.1 GCA_016875195.1 Deltaproteobacteria bacterium | reverse complement strand
CTGTCCAATGGAGGCGATCAGGGTTTCCGGTAAGTAGATCTTCTCCTGACCCACGCTCATCTTCTCAAGGCTTTGAAGGAGATCCCGAAACCCGCTCATTTCGAACCCTTGATCATTTAAAGCCTTGATTAGGTTTCCTCTCACCTGTTTCAGGTCGATCGACTGCCTTATGACCTCTGCCCTCCTCTTCTGTTCATCCGGAGAGGGGATAAACTGGCAGAGGGAGACAAAGGAATCGATCTTCCCTTCTTTCTGAAATCCCTCATAGGTTTTGATCGCCTTTTCTTCATGAGCCAGCAACGAAGTGAGATCCTGACCGTCATGGATGGCCAAAGCCTCCAGCTTCCTTCCTCCAAACGCCTTGGCCATTCGATCCAGAATTTCAAGGGACTCGATCTCCTTTGGCTTCAGATTTCTGAAATCCCTTTCGACCTCAATCCCGAAAGCAAAAACCAGAAAAAGGAGGCTTGCTCCGACCAGGACGAAAAAAATCAACCGACTCTTTCTTTCAAGAAGGGAGGAGAGGCGATTGAACCGGAGGGTTTGAATCGCCGGATAGGAGTAGGCCTTCTTTCTTCGATCGATCCAGATGAGAAACGAGGGAAGGACAAAGTAGATGCAGATGAGTGAACAGAGGAGACCGATGGAGACGAGAAAGGCCAATTCAACAATTCCACGGACTCGAGAAAAATACAGGACGCCAAAGGCAAAAATCGTCGTGAAGGCCCCGGTCCAAGTCCCCTTCCCGGTTTGCATCAGGGTGATCTCAATCGCAGACGCAATGTCCGCCCCCAATGCCCTCTCCTGTTGATAACGGTCATAGAGATGCACAGCAAAATCAATTCCCAATCCTACAAGGATCGCCGCAAAAGCGCTCGTCAGAATGTTCAGACTCCCCAGGGTGAGGGAAGCGATTCCCATGGTCAGTTGAATGCCCCCGAAGAGAGGAAGGCCGACGAAGAGAAGAGTAATCCATCGCCGGTAGACAAACAGAAAAAGGAGGAGCACGAGGATGAGAGATGTGAACAATGAGGATTGCATATCAAACCGGAGTGTCTTTGCCTCGCCCGTGGCAATGGGATGGGCGCCAGTAAATGAGATCGTCACATCTTTTCGACCTGTGGAAGATGCGAATCGATTTAACGCTTCCATCAGGGAGAATGAAAAGGAGAGATCGGTTGCAGGCTTCACAGGCTCAGTGATCATGAGAAGAGTCTTTCCATCTCTGGAGAGAAAAAGCGGACTCGACTCATCGAACTCCATGCCTTTCACGCCCCGTCTCCATTTCTCCATGAAGAGCCAGCGCATCTCAAAAGGGTCGATCTGGATCAGGTCTTTCATGGCAAATGACGCTTGACTGACGAGAATACGACGGTTCTTTCGGATCTGCTTGGTGATCTCTTCCTCGCTCCATTTTTCCTTTAATCTCGGGATATCCTCTTCATCGAGGAAAAGATAAGGGTGTGAGAGAAAGAGGGTAAGCGCAGGTTTGGCTCTGTCCAGATCCTCAGGCTCTATCTTCTGGTACCGGACGCTCTTGAAGGCTTTCTGGCCGGAGACATCCAACCCCCTTAAATCTTCCGCAATCTTTATTCCCGAATCGATAAACTCCTGGAGCGCAACTCCTTCTCCTCGCTCAAGAAGGGCAAAAAGAAAATCGAATGTCCCTGTCTCTTTCAGATTCTCCATATAGAGTTTGATCGGTCCTTGCTCCGCAGGAAAGAGCTTTAGGAAATCTGGATCGAACCGAAGGCTTCCTGTGAGGAGAAAGGCGATCGCAAAGAGGCCAAGGAAGATGAGAAGAATCTTCCGGTGGTAATGAAGGCAGAGATGGGCAATGGCTTGGAGTATCCGCTTCCGCATAAGTAAAAAACTTCAGCCTTTTTTCTGCGAGTAGAAAAGGATTATAACAGAAGCGGATCGAATAAGAAAATCGTCAACATTGTATTACTCATCCAGGGAAGGTAACCGGCGATCGGGCAGGGATGTAAATGAAAATCTTATAGCGGAAACCTTAGTTTGTTTCTTGACTACAAGGGTGGTTAAAAAATAGGAAGGAGGGTTCAATTACAGAGTTTGTTACCCTTGCCATCCATTATTCTAAACAATCCGCTTAATAAGATTTTCAGAGACATAGCTGCCCGATTGACGGTCCTTATCCACGTCTCAGTGAGGCATTACACAAACCCCTTTACAAGAACAACCCAGCCGAATTAAAATACAAAGCCATGGCGATTCGAAAGATACTGAGCCGAGATTTTCTTCTCACCTTCGCCGCCCAGCTGGCCTTCTCCTTCTCCCTTTTCGTTCTCATCCCCACCCTTCCGATTTATCTTGCAAGACTGGGGACGCCCGAGGCAGAGATCGGCATTCTGATCGGAATCTCGAGCGTCTCCTCTCTCATTCTGAGGCCCTTTGTGGGACGGGCCCTGTTAACAACCCCGGAAAGAAATTTCATGCTCGTCGGCGCCCTCTTCTTCATTCTCTGCTCCATGGCCTATATCTTTGTTCCCCCTTTCTGGTCCTTCTTCATGATTCGGGTGATTCATGGATTTGGGTTCGCACTCTTCTATACGGCGTCCACCGCTTTCATCGCCAATATCAGTCCGGAGGCCCACCGTGGACAGAGCCTTGGTTACTTCTTTCTGGCTTTCAATTTTAGTTTTGCCCTGGCACCCTCTTTTGGAATGTTTCTGATCAATCAATTCAATTTTACTCTCCTCTTTATTGTCTGCGCAGCCCTCTCGCTTTGCTCCCTAATCTTATCTACACGATTAAAAACAAGAGGGCCAAATGCTTCTGAAACTTCGCTGACGGAGGACCGTTCTTTTCTCTCCCGAAAGGCTCTTCCGCCTGCCATCCTGGCCTTCTTCACGCACATCATCTGGGGAGCGCTTACCGCTTTCTTCCCTCTGTATGCCCTGGAGCATGGGATGAGCAATCCTGGCCTTTTCTTTGCAGCCTTTGCGATCATGCTCATTCTGGGTCGCACCTTTGGTGGAAGGATACTGGATCTCTATAGCCGGGAAAAAGTGATCTTGCCGTGCCTCTTATCCTATATTATAGCAACGCTCATCCTCGCCTTCTCTGAAACAACACCCATGTTTATCCTGGCAGCCATCATCTGGGGCGCTGGAAATGCCTTTGCCTTCCCAGCTTTTGTTGCCTATGCAATCGATCTCGCAGGTTCTTCCCGGGGGCCAGCGCTCGGCACATTCACAGCCATTTCCGATCTCGGGGTTGGGCTGGGTGCTGTGATCATGGGCGTCGTCCTCCGCCTGACCAATTTCCAGACCATGTTTCTCTGCCTCGCCTTGACCGGGGTCATCAATTTTACTTATTTTTATCTTTTCGTGATGAAACAGGCTGGCCGATCTATCAATAGGAAGGAGCGGATTGAAGGATGAAAATATTGGTAATCATCAATCCTGTGGCAGGCAGCGGAAAAGCCCTTCGCCGTCTTACAGGTGTAAAACGTTGGCTCTCTCAATCTTCCCACGATTTTATTTACGAAATTTCGAGCACGTCCGACGAAATGCGCTCAAAAATCAGGGGCGCCCCTGCCCGGGGAATCGATGCGATCATTCTTTCCGGAGGTGACGGCACAGTTCATCAGGCGCTTCCGGCCATTGCGGAAACAGGACTCCCGTTTGGCTATCTCCCCTGTGGTCGGGGTAATGATTTTGCCAGGAATATCGGCCTGCCGCCGGATTTGAAAAGTAACTGTGCTTTTCTCTCCACTCCATCTTTTCATAGATTCGATTTGCCGAGCATCAATCAGAAGACTCCTTTTGTCGCCGTTGCTTACGTCGGCTTTGATGGTGAAGTCAACAGGTTGGCCAATGCTCATAAGGGTTACTTTGGCGGAACATTAGGTTATATCATCTGTGTCCTGAAGGCGTTGAAGAATTTTAAGCCTTTTGAGGTTGAAATAACTATTGATGGTCACACCTTGCGAGAGCGTGTGATGATGGTATCCGTTGCCAATGCCCCTTTCTATGGAGGGGGGATGAAAATCGCTCCTCAGGCCATCATGGATGATGGAGTACTCGACATCTGCATTGTAAAAGAGATTTCCAAGTTTGAACTGTTAAGACAGTTCCCGAAAGTCTTCAAGGGAACTCACGTCACCCATCCGAGAATCATGATGGCCGCCGGTAGAACAATAAAGATCGTTTCTAATGAAGAAAGGGATCTGTTTGCCGATGGCGAGCACGCAGGTAAACTCCCTGTTGAATGCACGGTCAATAACCGGACGATCAGGGTTCTGGCTCCCTCCAATACAAACACATTAGATTCTCTAAAATAACCCCCTCACCCCATCCCTCTCCCCTCGAAGGGGAGAGGGGAAGGGTGAGGGGTGGTGAAGTCGGTGGTTAAGATTAATATTTCATTAAAAACCATAGGAGCGAAAATGAAATCTAATGTGTATGTCATTGCGAGCCCGAAGGGCGTGGCAATCCCATTTTTCTGGAGATTACTTTATGCTATTATCATCCTCCTGCTTCTTTGTCCTTCTCTTCTTTATGGCAAGGAAAAACTCCTGACCATCATTCATACCAATGACATGCACTCCCATCTTCTCGGACTTTCTCCCAATCTCGATTACTCGCCACTCAAAACCGGAGATGATGCGACTCTGGGTGGATGGGCAAGGGTGGCCACGGTGATCAAATCAGAGAAGGCAAAACGCACAAATCCAACTCTCATCCTTGATGGCGGTGATTTTCTCATGGGTTCTCTTTTTCATATGATCGCGCGTGAGGAAGGTGCGGAACTTCAGTTGATGAAAGAGATGGGCTATGATGTGATCACCCTGGGAAATCATGAATTCGACCTCATGCCAAAAGGATTGGCGCAAATCATCACCTCAGCCCAACAAAAAGGCGGAATACCGGAGATCGTCTTTTCGAGCGCCATCTTTAATCAGGAGAACCCTGAGGATGACGCGCTCGAGGAAATTTTTAAAAAGGGATGGGTCAAACCCTACACAATAAAAGAAATACAGGGGATTCGGGTTGGATTTTTCGGCATCATGGGAAAGGATGCTGCAGAGGTCTCACCCTTTGCCCGACCGGTCAAATTCAAAAACCCGATCGAGATCTCGCGGGAGATGGTGAAAATTCTCAGGGAGAAGGAGAAGGTAGATCTGGTCGTCTGTCTCTCCCACAGCGGACTTTCTGAAAAAAAGTCACGTTCAGAGGATGAACTGTTGGCAAAAGAGGTCCCTGGCATTGATATCATCGTCAGCGGTCATACCCACACAAAGCTCACCCAGCCCATCCGAGTCAACGAGACGTTCATTGTTCAGGCTTATGCCTATGGGAAAAATGTCGGTATCCTCGATCTCGCCTATGATCAGGATCGACTCTCCTTAAAGCAATACGTCCTGGTCGAGGTAGACAACCGGATTCCGGGAGATGAAAAGGTTCAACGGAGGATTGAATCTTCGATTGGTCTCACCGAACAGAAAATCCTGAAGGAACACGGCCTCACTTTTCATCAGGTGATGGGAAAGACCGGTTTCGACCTGACCCTGACCACCGATGAATCCAATCTCGGCAACCTGGTTGCTGACTCGATCCGCTGGGCGATGAACCGGATCGACTACGATCCAAATGACCCTGTGACCAGGGTGGTTGTTGCGATTGAATCGAACGGAGCCATCCGGGCCGATCTTCTCAAAGGAAAGACCGGGGCCTTAGCGGTCTGCGATCTCTTCCGCGTCGTCCCCCTTGGGATCAGCCGTGCGGACGACAGCATGGGATACCCGATCATCTCCTGCTATCTTCATGCACACGAGATCAAGAAGATCCTCGAGGTGGTAACGAGTATCTATCCAAGAAAGGGGAACAAGTTTTTTCTCCAGGTTTCAGGGTTAAGATTCAAATATAATCCCAACCGGATGATCTTCGACAGAGTGACCGACATTGCCATGGGAAGCGAGGAGGAAGGATTTCGTCCCCTCGATTATTCCGAGTCGAATAAGGCGCTTTACAGAGTGGCCGCCAATCTTTACAATGCGACGTTCATCAGCTTTGTGGGTCGCTTTACTTATGGCATTCTCAACATTGTCCCCAAGGACCGTCAGGGAAACCCTGTTCTCTCTGAGAAACCAAAAGGCAACCCCTTCGATCTCCTTCTGCCATTGAGGGCCGATATGGACAAAAAGAAGCCTGGCATTCAAGAGATGAAACAATGGGTAGTTTTAATGGATTATGTGCGAAGTTTTCCCGATAAGGATGGAGATGGAATCCCTGACATACCCGACAAATACAGAGGTAAACTCGGAAGAATTGTAAAAGAGCCGAGCTGGAACCCGGTTCATCTTCTCTCAAGAGGTACCTACATCACCTGGATCGCCCTCGGCGCCATCCTCGTCATTCTTCTGATTATCGGCTTAGGAATCTACTTTCTGCAGAAAAAAATCAGAAAGCCTGCATGAGCACGACAAATAAAACTGCCGCTATAAATGCGATCGCATTTATAGCGGCAGTTAGCGGTCAGCACTGGCACTAGTGGCACTAGCACTAGGGTCAGACTTGAGTATTGAGTTTAAAGAAAATAAGAGTAGAAAGGCAGGTTGTTTGTGGAGATAAAGCTATCCCATTGTGCGAAAGGAAGAAAAGGATGAAAGTCTATTACGATGATGAAGTAGATGCTCTATATTTAAAGCTGGGAGATGAGGCTCCGGAAGGAGTGATAGAAATTTCAGAAGGTGTTAATTTAGATACAACTTCTGAAGACAAAATAGTCGGAATAGAAATTCTGGATACCTCAAAAAAAATAGATTTAAAAACGATGCTATCTTACTCCCTTGAATTTGAAAAAGAGCTGATCATTCAAAAAACCGTCTAACAACACATTGCCTTGGAACTACCAGCTGCCACCGCCGCCGCCACCGGAAATCCATGCTATGACGCAAGCAGAAAGATTCAACATTGTCAACTATTCAAGCGACTCGGTCGCAAACAAACCACGTTTCTTCGCGGTCCAACGCAGCCGGTTCTTTGAGCTTCATCATGAAACCGGCATCAGATAGCAGTTTTGTTACTCCTTCCTCCGCTCGAAAATGTGATGTGAGATGGGAAACTTTAAGTCGCCACTCTTCAATACGGCGAAGCCAAGGGAGTCGCTTTCGAGAAGGGACCGTTGCTCGAAGGATCAGTCTTCCTCCTGGTATCATTTTGTTATAGAGCCTTTGAAGCGTGAGACTTAATTCGTCGTCTGAAATCAGATGAATCATATCGAGCATCAACACCGTGTCCATCTGATCCGGGAAAATCTCAGGTAGCTCAGGCGCTTTTCCGACGACAGCCAATCCCCGTTCACCGAACGCCAGGTTTGCAATCGTAACACGTCTGTGGTCGGGGTCGAAACCATAAACTTTTACCTGGGGAAATAAGGATAGCAGCCAGACCGCTGGGACCCCGTAGCCACATCCAATGTCGATAATGCAGCGAGGTGACTGAAGGAAACTTGCAAGCCGGGGGAACATTGGATCCAGTAGTATCTTAAACCTGGCAAAAAGTCGTGGATAGGGCTCCATGTGCCGGTAACGTTTCATCGCCCGCAACCGATGCTGTTTCGAACCTGGGACGACCTCTTCAGGGGACCATCGGATCGGCACAAAAACGTGTTTCAAAAGCGGTGGTGTGATGGTAACCGTACCGATAAAAGAATACCCAATGCCCAGTATCAGAGCGATGCCTGCGTTCTTCAATAGAGCATGACCGGACAAAGCCAGGGCGCCAAAACCCATGAAGGTTGTGGCAAAGCAAAGAAATATTGACAGACGGATCAAATCCAGAGAAGGGTGATCCTCATCCATATATCGTTGATAGGAACGAACCAGATAAAAGGCATAATCCGATCCCATACCGATAACAACCACAGTGACCATGAGGGTTGGAATGCCCAGTGGCTCCCCGAGCAGGTTAAGGGTTCCCATCGTACATATCAGTGCAAACAGAGTGGGAAGGAGGCCAAGCAATGTCAATCGCCAATCCAGCAGGTAAAGAAAGGCAACGATCAGGGTCACGGCACCGACGATCAAGGCCATTTTAATGAAGCTGGAGAGCAGCACATCAGCCAGTCTCTGACTGAACAGGACAGGATCAAATATTCTAACGAGCCCGGTTAACTTGAACCTTTTGTAAAAGGGTTCTCCTCGGTAAGCTGGCCCCGGAGTGAGGGTGGATACCTGGACCCAGGTCGAGTGGTCACGACTCATTGATATTCCAAGCAGGCCAAAAAAAGATTGCGGAATTGCCAAGGCTGCCATTTCTTTTGTCTCCACCTGGGTTAAAAAGGGTGCGAAGGCATCCGGTGAAAAGCCCAGTTCGATTGAAACAGGGTTCATGGCTTTACGGAGGGCCGCCGTTCTCTCCGGCTGCCAGAAGGCCCGCCAGGCCGAAAAATTTTGATCTCCCCGCTGTTCGCCAGGAAAGATCATAGAAGGAACAAAGGCGGAAGCAAGCGTTCCGTTTCTGACATCCTGATCCAGGAGAGTCGCGAGCCGGTCGCCCTTCTGCTGTAACTCCTTAACATCCCGGCCTTCCACCATCACATAGATTCTGTTGAAGAGGTTTCCCCAAACGTCAGCTAAAAGTTTTTCCGCCGCCAGGGTTTCCTTGCTGACCGAGTTCATCGAATTAAGATCTACATGAAACACCGGGTTTGCATAAAAAAACAGGACCAGGGCTAAGCCGACAGCCGCATAAACCTTCTTTTTTCCTGCGGGTTTTGCGATCCAGTTGGCAAACGCCTGCAAGGGAAGGAGGCTTTTGCCTTTTGCCGGCGGCATGGTTGGAAAGATCACAGGAAAAATCACATGGACAAAGATATAGGTAAAAAGGACACCGAGGGCGGTAAACTCCCCAATCTGGGCAAGGGCGGTAAAGCCGGTGACAGCAAGAAAGGCAAAGCTCACTGCAGTGGTCAGCATGGCCAGAAGCCCAAGGGGCCAGACTTCTTTGGTCGCCTCCAGTCCATGGGTTTCATGGGAACGGTCCAGAAACAAGAGATAGGTGATGCCGTAATCGACCGTAAAAGAGATGATGGCGCTTCCGAATCCAATAGCCATCATGCTAATGGACCGGTGAAACAGGGAATAGACGAAGAGGGCCAGCATCGTACCTACTGCGGACGGCAGCAATGCCAGCAATCCGATAAGGGGCCGCGGAAAAGCGAGCAGCATAAGCGTAATAATGGCAAGGGTTGAGAAAAGGACAGCCCGTTCTGTCCCCCGTTTCGTACTGATTTCGTTATCCAGCGCAGCCCTGTAGGTGCCGGCTGGGGTCAGCGTCAGGGTCTCCTGCCCTGTGCGGTCTTGATTCAGATCCCGGTTGATCTCGCTGATCAGGGCCGTTACCTTCCGTGAAAAAGTTGTATCCACTCCGGAAATGAGAGACTCGGCAACGATGAGAAGGTGTTTTTTATCAGCCGACAGGAGATACCCTTTATAGATCTGAGCATTCTGAGTAGGTGCCAGGTGGGACAACCGGGAGAAAATCAGATTTCTTAAATTAAGGGGATCCTGAGCAATGAGTGCTGCCTGGCCGACGCTTTCCAGATGACTCAATCGCGAAAAATGATCAGAGAGGGTTGCGCGGATTTTCTCAGGTTCCAGCAGGGGTTTAACTTTTTCTTCCAGTTCATCAGCCGAGAACAAAACGGGCAGACGACCGGCAACGGAAAAGAGGAGTCCCGGGATCAGTTGTTGCTCTTGGTCCAGACCGACGCGCGCGAAAAGACCGCTTTCGCGCAGTCGCTTCTCGATGACCATGGCGGCACTGACTAATTCATCCCCGTCTGCTTCTGAACGGCTTACATCAATAACCACTCTGTCTTGAATCGGGTGATGGGTGATCACCCGGCGGGCATCCGCTAAGACAGAATCATCCTGAGGTAAGGAGACTACGAGATCGGTATCGAAGATGAGGCGTTGCAGACCCGTAAGAAAGGCCCCTGTCAACGCCAGCAGGACAAAAATAATAAATGACCATCTTAGTTTGTAACGCCGAAGAAACATGAAGATCAGCACCCATACAAAACAATTTTACCCACGTTCAAAAAACAATGCCGACCATCTTCAATTTAAATACCATATCCTGTGGAAGCCAGCAATAGCTTATTGACAGGACTTTTGCCGGTTGACAGTTATCGTGTCTGATCATATAGTGAAAACTGGAGAGTTGGGAAAGGGGTATTCCTAAACAGCGTCTCGACTTTTAATGTGTCTAAGATAAACCTATGAGTCGCTTCCATACCATAACAATCCTTTTAATTCTATCTGCTTCGGGTGTCGGGTTAAGTTTTTCAAGCCCCATACGTTGGTTCGTTCTTGGGTTATTGCTGACGGCATACCTTGTCATCTTCATTCTCGGCGTGTCAGTGCTGAAACTTAATTTTTTCGTCAAGGCTACTTGCCGTGGAGATTCAACGACAAAGCATATCGCTCTGACTTTTGATGATGGGCCAGGCCCCGAAGTGACCCAAAGTCTTCTTGAAGTCTTGAGACGCCATCAGATCAAGGCCGCCTTTTTTCCCATAGGGGAAAAAATCAAGGAAAATCCTGAAACGATCAAACGGATCGACCGAGAAGGTCATGTTCTAGGGAACCACTCGTTTAGACATGCCTGGTGGACTAATTTCCTCATGTCTGGCGCACTTGATCGAGAAATTAGAATAGCCCAGAAAGCAATTGACACTGCCGTCGGTAAAGTTCCAGCCTATTTCCGTCCTCCAATGGGCCTGACCAATCCACATCTTAGAGGAGCGTTGAAGAAACATGGGCTCACGGTGGTAGGTTGGGACGTCAGGCCTTTTGACACCACAGCCAGGGCTGAGAAGGTGATTGAAAGGGTGCTTAAAAAAATACGCAATGGAAGCATCATCGTCCTCCACGACACGGGACGAACCCCCGCTGATGTGGTGCGTTTAACCGATGAACTGGTGACCAAAATCAAGGAGCAAAAATACACATTCAGTGGACTGGAGGAGGTTACCGGAATTAGAGCTTATCAGAGAACAGGAGGAGCGAACAAGCCTGAACTAACTCCTTCGACTCTATCCGGAAATGAATCTGTGGTGGAGCAGAGGCGGGGCGGAGTCTGGTCCTTCTTGGCCCGAAAGTTAGTTTCCACCGCATATGTCAGGAGAGCTGTCAAGCAGGAGGTACCTTCGGATTTTTTCAAGACCTCTCCCTCTCCCAGATTCTTGTTGGGTGTGGGTTTGGTCCTATTCAGTTTCTTGTTAGGATGGCCTATGGTCGCACTGTTCAGTGTTCTGTCGGCCTACTTCCAAGCTCCTGTCCTATTGATCTTGGGCCCAGCTTTTTATGGGTTCTCGCATCTGGTATGGATCTTTGGGATGTATTTGGCTGGGCGGGGCTGCATTAAATATGTTGATATCATACTTAGTTGGAGTCTGCGCAAGGCATTGGAGAAGACCTTGAATCGGGAAACCGGAAGGCCCTTAGAGTGCCAAAAAGACCCCTCTGAATGCACCGATAAGCGATAAGTAAACATTTTACATCTTAAACATGCAGATATTTCTACCCGGACCGGAGGAATCATTAAGGAACGTGATATTAATGGGCCTAGCGGCATATCTGGCCGCCTCAGTCAACTTTTCCATTATCCTGTTTAAAGTGCTTAACAAGGGCGACCCTAGAGACAATTTCAGTGGCAATGCTGGTAGCGTGAACGTCGCCAGGCAACTTGGCAAACGATGGGGTCTATTGATCCTTCTACTTGACATGGCACGTGCCGGAGCCATCGCTCAAGTCGGGGTTTGTCTTCTGCCTACGACGATCGTGCCTCTATTAGGTTTCCTCCTCGTGGTTGGGAATCAAAAGCCGCTGTTTCACGGATTCCGAGGCGGCAAGGGAGTAGCCAGCTATCTGGGATTTACTGCTATGATCTCTCCTGTTTTGGCCGTTGGTTCCTGTTTGGCTTGGGTCTTGGGCTATGGACTCTTCCATCAGCCTTTTATCGGTTCCTTTTGCATGGTCACCGTCCTTGGACTAGGGACAATCATGCACTACTCTTGGACCTGGCCTGCGATTATTGGCTCAGGTTTGACAATGGCCCTAATCTTTCAAGCCCATAAAACGAACATTATGGCAAACGGGAAGAAGAAGGGTTAAACGTATTTTTTCTTTCATAGGTTTATTTACCCCAATGTTCATCCTCCCACCCTCTCACCTCCTTTTCCACTATTTACTAACCAGAGCTAATGCATTATAATGCCAAAAAAATTAAATCAGTCAGAAGCTGAGACGCACGCGATTTGAGGAAACTCATACAAACGTAATAAGTAATTTGTCATTGCGAGGAGCTGAGCGATGAAGCAATCCCATGAAAAACGAGGTTGTCACGCCCTTTGGACTCGCAATGACAACGTATACGGAATATCGATGGTATGATGAATGCGAGAAGACGAAGTATTCAAAAAGGTATCAGAATATTTAATAAAACAATTTGAAATTCCCCCAAAAATGATAAGTCCCGAGTCTCACCTATTTAAAGATCTTGGGATGGACAGCATCGACGCTCTGGATTGGTTCGCTGCGATGCATTCCGAGATTGGTCTTCCTATTATAGAGAAGGAACTTAAGATGATAAGAACTGTCAAGGACGTGGTAGACTATTTAGTCAGGAATTCGAAGTGAAATGCTGATATCACAGGATCGATGGCTGCCCCTGATGGATCTCAGGATTACTTCTGATGGAGGTTGGGAATCCTGCGTACAGCTCGGGCCCTCATCAGAATGGTTCTTAGGCCACTTCGATGAATACCCTCTCTTGCCTGGCGTGGCGGTACTTGCCTTGGTGGCTGAAACGGTGAAAAAACAGGGTCGCAAACAAGGACGTTCTCTTGAGGTTTCCGGATTTTTCGGTGTCAGATTCAAGAGGTTAGTTTTACCTGATGAGGTTATGATCATTTCAGTGGGTGCCATGCCCCCTGGGTCTGAGGCAAAACTCATTTTTCATGTGACCTGCCATGGCCATATCGTTGTCTACGGTGTATTGAAAGCCATTGAAGAATTGTCCGGCGGTTGAAGTGATGATGGAAGAACTCTTGCAGGAACTCAAAAAGAAGATCGTAGAAGAACTCGACCTCAAAGATATAAACCCGAACGAACTGGCGGATGATACACTTTTTTTCGACGGAGGTCTGGGTTTGGATTCGGTAGATCTTATGGTTCTCGTTGCCCTCGTAGATAGAGACTATGGGGTAGAGATCTTCAACCGTGAATTAGGGAAGGAGGTTTTCATCACTCTCTCCACCCTCGCTGAATATATCGCGAAGCACAGGAAAAAAAACTAGACAGAATGGGTTTCATATCGTTTCACCTGACGGAGGTGCGCTGATGATGGATAGACAATGGTTCAATCAATATGAAAAACACGTCCCCCATTCCATTCCCTATCCTGAAATCCCCATCCACCATTTCCTGCTGGATACGGTTGCCAAACGCCCGGATGACATCGCGATCTCATTCAACGAGATTCATATTCCCTACAAGGAGCTGAATGCAAGGGTAAATCTATTGGCTGACGCCCTTCAGAAGGCGGGGGTGGAGAAGGGGGATAGGGTTGCCTTGCTCTTGGTAAACTCCCCAGTCTATGTGGTCTCTTTCTTCGCTGTCATGAAGATCGGGGCCGTGGTTGTCAACTTGGGTGTAGGAGTGTTGGGAGAGGAATTGGTCCGCTGTTTGAATGGATCGGATGCCAAGGTAATGGTCACCATGGATCTCTTTGCCCCAAGTCTCTACAAGGTGATTAAAAACACGGGGGTAAAAACTGTTATCCTCTACTCTGTTATGGGGCTTGAGAAGAAGCTGTCCATAGAGGAAGGGGCCCCTCAACCTCAACTCTACCAGGATATACTCGCTGCAGCCCGCAACACGGAAGAACCAGCAGTGAAGGTCTCTCACAGAGATATAGCGGTTCTCCAATATACCAGCGGCTCTACTGGAACGCCCAAGGCCGCCACCTTGACCCATTATAACCTGGTCGCCAGCGTACTTCAGACAGATCAATGGATAGGAATAGAGAATGCAGGGAACGCTGCGGTCATTTGTGTCATCCCCTTCTTTCATGTTTTTGGACTGTCAGCTTGTTGCCTCCTGTCTGTGCTCAGAGGATACAGAATGATACTCATCCCCAGGGTCGACCTGATGGATATCCTTTCCCTAATAAAGACTATAGAGACTTATAGACCGATCTCTTTCCCAGCCGTGCCGAGCCTATGGGGGGCCATCCTGTCTCTTCCTCCTGAGACAGCCAGGAATCAGCTTTTCTCCATTCAGGTAGCGACGAGTGGAGGAGCACCCCTGCCATCCTGGATCCATGAGAGGTTTGAGAATCTTACAGGAAGAAAGATGATGGAGGCCTATGGTCTCTCTGAAGCCTCATCTGCCACCCATTTTACCCCTTATCCCTCTGGTGGGCCTAAAGGCTCGATCGGGGTTCCCCTTCCAGACACAGAGGCCAGAATCATGGACCTTGAAACTGGAGAGAGGGAATGTGCGGTTGGCGAGATCGGCGAACTCGTGGTAAAAGGACCCCAGGTCATGCAGGGATACTGGAGAAACGAGGATCTCACATCCGCGGCCTTACGCCATGGATGGTTCTATACCGGAGACTTGGCTCGAATGGATCAGGATGGGTTTTTCTACATCATGGACAGGAAAGATGACCTCATCATCTCTAGCGGGTACAACATCTACCCTAATCAGATCGAGGATATCCTGGAGAAACACCCCAAGATCAGGGAAGCTGCAGTGATCGGTGTTCCTGACCGGATCAAGGGTCAGGCTATTTTTGCGGTGATTGTCCTGCGAGAAGGGATGCAAGCAGACAAGGAGGAATTTCTCAAATACTGCAAGGAGAACATGCCCGACTATCGGGTGCCAAAAACGATCCTCATTCGGGATGCGATCCCTCGGAATCCGGCGGGGAAGATTCTCAAGAGGGTATTGAGGCAAGACGCTCAGGTGGTCTGAGAGAGAGTGATGAAGGCTTTCATTCATAAGGTGCTTATAAGAGTTTCCCTTCTCTTCGGCTCTTGGCCCATCCGGTTCTTCGCCTGGTGGATCGCCACTGGATACTTTCTTTTTCGCTCTTTTAGGAGGCGATCCAGTATCCGCCTCTATCGGGTCATCTTTCCTGACAGAAGGCTGTGGTACTATCTTTATTGCACCTGGCGTCAGTTTCATTCCTACGCAGCCACTTTTGCTGAGCGGATTGAATTTGGCAGAAAGAAAGGGATAACCATCTCGGTCCACGGGAAGGAAGGATTCGAAGAGGTGGCGAGAAGAGGGAATGGAGGAATAATTTTAATGTCCCATTTTGGTAGTTTCGAGATTGCAGCCTACGCTTTTCAAGAACTTGGGCTGAGACTCCTCGTGATCATGGGCGAAAAAGAAGCAAAACAGGTGGCCCGCGATCAGCGCGAATCCATAAAGGCACGGGGAATCCACATCCAGGTGGCTACGCCACAGGAGGATTTTCTCTTCGGCGGAGTGGAGGCCCTCAAATTCGTGAGGGAAGGAGGGTTCGTTTCTGTCGCTGGGGATGTTGTTTGGACTGAACAGCGTTCGCGTGTACCCGTGACTCTCTTTGGCCACGAGGTTGGCCTCCCACCAGGCCCTCATTACCTCGCCCTGGCCTCAAAAGCCCCTCTCTTCACTGTATTCACCTTTCGAGTTGAAAAAGGAAAACACCTCATTATCATGTCTCCTCCAAGGGAGGTGAAGGCCACATCCCGTTCTGAACGAAGCACAGCCATTCAAGCGAGCGCACAAGCATACGCTAAGGCTCTGGAAGAGATGGTGCGCGAACACCCCTTCCAGTGGTACGTTTTTGAGCCATTTTTTTAATCTGCACGCCATGATAAAAAAGAGTCCCACCATCAGGAATAATGAAATTGAGGGATTTGAGATGTACAATACCCTGATGAATGCTCTTGCCGTGGGCTATGAGAGGATTGTGGCTTGGGCCGACATCCTTGACCGGATTAATGTCTACCCAGTGCCAGACGGTGACACCGGTCGCAATCTCGTTATTACTCTGGGCGCCTGCAGGAGTAACAATGGGGACTCCGGAGCCCAGATTCGGGAGTTCTTGCTATCGGCCAGAGGTAATTCCGGAAATATTGTCGCCGGCTTCCTTGCCGGGTTACTCACCTGCAAGGACTTAGCGTCCCTGCCCGCATCGGTCGAGGCCGGCCGTAACCTCGCGTACCGAGCAGTTCCCAACCCTCAACAAGGAACCATGATTTCTCTGTTCGATACCCTGGCCACATCACTCAAGAGGACTCCTCCTGAAGAGACAGGAATATGGGTTGAATCGGTCATCCACGATATGGAAAAGGCGGTGAAAAATACGAGGGATCAATTGCCTGAACTCAAGAAGGCGGGAGTTGTGGACGCAGGAGCCCTCGGCATGCTCGTCTTCTTGGATCCCTTCTTGAACACTTTGGCGGGCCGGGCGGTAAAGCCTTCCCTCTTCATGGACGATCTGAAGGATTCATACAACCTCTCAGAAACTTGGCAAGACCAGAAGTATCAGGGTTACTGTGTTGATGTGTTGCTCAAGGTCCAACAACAACAGGGAGAAATCATAAAACATATCATGGATGTGGGAGAATCAGTGGTAGCGATGCCCGATGGTGACTGTTTTAAGGTACACCTTCACGCCAGGGATAGAGAGAGGGTAAAACAAGACCTCACCGCCATCGGAGCAATTCTGAACTGGGCTGAGGATGACCTTGCTGAACAGACTTCCCGGTTCAATGAATTGAGAGAGAATCAGACAACCCATATCATGACGGATGCGGCTGGTTCGATAACAAGAGATCTGGCTCAGAGACTGGGAATCACCCTCCTCAACAGCTACATTGCCGTCGGGGATCGTTTCCTCCCTGAGACCTATATAGATCCATCCCAGTTCTTTGCAGCCATGAAGGCAGGCGCCAAGGTCTCAACGAGCCAGGCCTCCATTGCGGAGCGGCATGAATGTTACAACAACGTCATGAAACTACATGACCGGGTCCTCTATCTCTGCGTAGGCTCCTTTTACACAGGGAATTATAATGTGGCCGTCAAATGGAAGGCTGATCATGATCCCGAAAACCGGATGACCATCATCGACACAGGGGTGGCCTCTGGTAAGCTCGGTTTATTAGCTAGAGCCGTAGCCGAACTCGCCCTAACCGTCAGCGACTTATCAGAAATCGTCGCCTTTGTTAGGGGAGCTATCCAGAACGTACATGAATACATCTTCCTTAACAGGCTACAATTTTTGGCTGCTGGCGGACGAATGTCAAAGACGGGCGCCTTTTTTGGCGATGCCCTTCATATCAAACCGATCATCAGTCCCTACCCAGATGGAGCTCGAAAGATCGGGGTGGTTAGAAATAGCAAGGATCAGGTGAAATTTGCCTTCCGTCGTCTTGAGCAAAGACTCTCGAAGGATCAGAAGGTCACCCTGCTTCTCGAGTACTCTGACAACCGGGAGTGGCTTGAAAGGGAGGTCAAACCGGAGATAGAGCGCAGATTTCCTTGGGTGCAGGTCATCATGCAACTTTTATCTCTTACCTCTGCTGCCCATATGGGCCCAGGTTCCTGGGGTATAGCCTTTCTAACAGAATATACCGAAAAGGACGATTCGCATGCCTGAAATTTTCTTTCGCAGCATAAAAGGGGTTTTAATGGGAACCCTTTTTGGCGTATTTCTTTTCGGTATCCTCCTTGAACTTCTGATCACTTTCCCTATCCTATGGGTTCTTAATAGAATCCTTGGGCCCCAGCCTTACCGGATGCAATGGACCATCCGCATCCTCGTGAGCCTGTGGCTCTCCTTGCTAAGAGGCTGCGGGCTGCTCAGGGCAAGAGAGTCAAAAGGGAGACCCCTCGAAGGACCGTGTGTCATCGTATCCAACCACCCGGGCCTCTTCGATGTGCTCTATCTGATCCGGGATATCCCGCTCATGTCGGTCATGGTTAAGCAATCTCTGGCAAAAAAACTTCCCCTTGGCCCAATTTTTCAATCCGCGGGATATGTCCTTTCGCCCGATTTCGAGCAGAGGGGGCCGTTCCAGTGTCTGGATGAAGCGATTGAGAAGATTCACATGGGATACAAATTTATGATCTTTCCTGAAGCCACTCGATCTCCAAGAAGGGGTCTGGGGAAGTTCAATGCTGGCCCTTTCATGCTTGCAAGGCTATCGAACGTGCCGGTCCAGCCCCTGTTTGTAAAGAACAATCCACCTTTTCTCCCGAAGGAAGAGAAATGGTATTTGCCACCCTTCCAGGTCTCAACCCTTGAGATCGAATTCTGGGAACCCGTGGCTCCCCCAATGGCTGGCCAGGAGCGGGAGTTTGCCAAAAATCTGGAGGCTCGATACAGGGAGGCCCTTGGATTGATCTCGGATAAGAAAAACTCCACGGATTGCAGGGAAAAGAAATGAAACAGAACCAACTTCTTCCGGCTGAGCAACTGATTCCGCATCGCCTCCGCATGAAACTAATAGAGGGGGTGAAGAATCCGACTCAGCGCGGTCTACAGGCTGAGACAACCGTTACTGAGGAGTGGCCTCTGAACATGGATGGATGGGTAAGTTCCTTGTTATGTATTGAACTGGTGGCCCAGGCTGTCTCTGCCCTGAGCACCTGGCGCCGAGGGGAAGGGGCTCAGCCACGGGTCGGGCTACTCGTGGGCATCAAAAAAGCGGATCTCCTTTATTCCAAGATCCCTGTGATGACCAGACTGATCGTTCAGATTGAAGAGCTTTTTCATGTTGGGGACTACGCCGTGTTCGAAGGCAAAGTCAGCTCTGATTCGGCCCTCTTTTGTAAAGCCACCATCCAGGTGATTGAGCCAGAAAAGGAGACCCTATCGAACCTCGTGACCCTGCGAAAGATCGAATCTTACGAGAATGGAAAAGGCAATGGAGGCCTATGATGTCCAAACAGATTGCTCTTGTAACGGGGGGAAGTAGAGGAATCGGACGCGCCATCTGCCTTGAGCTGGCAAAGAGCGGCTCCTTCGTGGTGGTTAATTTCCGCTCTAACAAGAAAGCGGCCGAGGAAACATTGGAGATTATTCACCAGGCCGGAGGAACAGGAGAAACGATCTGTTTTGATGTCGCCAACCAAGAAGAGACTGGGCATAACATTGAAGCCCTTCTGATGCGCCATGATGCGATTGATATTCTTGTAAACAATGCAGGAGAAACCGCAGACAGTCTTTTTGCCCTCATGTCTCTCGAGGAATGGATGAAAGTTCTGAACACCTCCTTGCAAGGATTCTACAATGTTACAAAACCTATCCTGATGAAGATGCTGAACCGAAAGAGGGGCTGCATTGTTACTGTCTCTTCCGTATCTGCCCGGCTCGGTCAACGGGGGCAGACAAACTACTCTGCGGCCAAGGCTGGCCTCGAAGGGGCCTGCCGATCGCTGGCTTCGGAGGTGGCTCGCCTTGGGGTCCGGGTCAATGTGGTGGCCCCTGGACTGATTGAAACGGAGATGAGCCAGAACCTTCCAAAGGAGATCATAAAACAGATCATCCCTATGGGTCGCGTGGGCCTCCCCGAAGAGATAGCAAGAGTGGTTCGGTTCCTGTGCTCTGATGAAGCCTCGTACATCACCGGTCAGGTCATCTCGGTCAATGGCGGAATGATCTAAATGATCTAATTGTCGTTTGCTGGAAGAAAGTAGGATGAAAAAATTCTTCTTCTTAAGCGTCCTGGTAGCCACGGCCAATCTCTGGGCTGCAGCGGCACTTTCCAACGATTGGACCTCTTTAAAAGAGGCATCCAGGAACATCCGAACCGTGAAGGGGGAATTCCTTCAGAAGAGATACCTCCAAATCCTCACAAAACCCATCCATTCAGAAGGAAGACTCTTTTTCTACACCCCAGATTTCTTAAGATGGGAGTATCTCAGCCCACTGCGAAGCGTGATCCTACAGAAAGGGAGTATCATCCAGGTTTACAACTTCTCCGAGGGTGTATGGAAGCCGGAAATGGCACAGGCCGTTGAGGCAAGGCGGATGGTGTTTGCGGAAATCAGTCAATGGTTTCAGGGTCGTTTCGATGAAAGCAAGCCATTTAAGCATGTCTTCTCTCCCGGACCTCCTGCACGAGTCACGATGGTTCCAGGAGAAGGAATCAACAGGTTTATCCACCGGATTGAGATTGTCCTGTCTGTGAGACCTGGGGTCATTGATCGGGTGGAGATAGAGGAGTCCGGAAATTCCCGAACCCTAATCGAATTCAGGAACGTAGAGATCAATTCCAGTTTCTCTTCAGAGGTCTTCGAGAAACCATGATCCGCAGAAAAGGTCTTCATCTCTATCTCCTGGGACTTCTCATCCTCTCTATAGGATGCGTCCCCAAACCCAAGATAACCCTTAGCCCAGGCTTACCGGAAGACCTCCCGGGTTGCTACGCCATATTCCCGACAGGGCCCTGGGAGTCGGTGCATAGGATTGAGGCTACCCTCAGAGGAGGAGCCTCTTCCTCGCTGCTCGGGGTCACTAAGAGTGAACCATCGGAGCGCAGGCTTCAGAGTATATTGCTTACCCCTGAAGGATTTATCCTGTTTGATGCAGAACGCCGGGAAAGTGAAATTTCCGTACGAAAGGCAGTAGCCCCCTTCGATTCACCGGCCTTTGCCCGGGGACTGATGGAAGATGTGTCTCTCCTCTTTCTTCCCCCACAGGTCAAGCCCAGGACATGGAGGAAGGAAACAGATGGGACGATGATTTGCAACTGGGAAGACCCTGACGATACTCAGATAGAGATTAGGGGATCGACGGGCAGCAGCTGGCGAATCCTTCGCCGGAACAAACAGGGAGAGGTGATAAAGGAGGTTGTATTGAACGGACCGTTTGTCAATGGCCTGGCCTCTCGTGTAGAACTCAGGGCATTCAAACCAGCTTCCTACAAACTCAGGATGACCTTGGTCCAGCCCTCCCCTTAAATAATTTTTATTGAAGTTACCACTCAAAATAAGTAGAGTCTTATCAGGACATAGGGTTTCAACCAACCTCCTCACTCATCTTTGGGGGTTCTGTGTAAAACTTTTGCTTTAACCATGAACCGGCTGCACATCATTGTTTTATCATTTGTCCTTCTTTCCTTAAGCTGCAGCTCCCTGCCTCCAGATCGACCTACTTTCCAGAAGGGTGATTTTTCAGGTGCGACAGCTGTTCTCGAAACAATTATCAAAAATAACCTGAAGCAGCAGCGGATTCCCGGCGCCGCCGTCGCCCTGGTGCATGAAGGCCGGGTCATATTCTCGCGATGCTATGGGTATGCGGATACTGAAAAAAAAGTCCCAATTACAGAAGACACCTATTTCATGGCCGGCTCCCTGACAAAATCCTTTACGGCGCTGGCCATACTAAAACTTATCGAACAAGGTAAAATCGATCCGAATGCCAATATAAAAAAATATATCCCCGATTTTTCTATCGGAATCCTTGATGGGGGTGAAGCCCTTATCACCGCAAACCATCTTCTCACGCACACATCCGGATTGATGATTGATTATTACGCCCACCTCACCGATGGAAAAAAATATTCTAACGCTGATCTTCTTTCGCAATTACGGAAGGAATACCTCTGTTTTAGGCCCGGTTCTGCCTCCAAGTACTCGAATATCGGATACCGACTGCTCGGCATAATGATCGAGCAGGTGACCGGTGAACGATTTGAAAACTACCTCAAGAAAGAAGTTTTCAATCCCCTCGGCCTGAACCAGTCCTCCTTTGATTATACGGATGATTTGGCCCTCCGCATGTCCAAGGGCCATGATGGGGATACGGAAATGTCCAGGGTGGATAATGAAGACAAATCTGCCAGCGGCCTATTCAGCACGCTGAAGGACTTGACCGTATTCTTGAAATTCCTGTCTTCTATGGCCATCCCATCAACTGAGGGAATAAACAATCACAACATAATCGATTCAATAATAAAAAATGCCAATCCTGCTATCGACACGTTTTACGACAGCAAAAACATATACTCTTCCGGATGGTATTTGAATTCCTATCAGTTCAAGGGTATCCATACGGTCCTCTCCAGCAGTGGAAATATCAATGGCTTCTCCACGGCAATGACGTACATCCCTGAAGAAAGACTCGGAATAATCATCCTGACGAATTCATCTCTCGGATGGAAAGCCAACATGGATATTATTGCCAGGGGCTTCCGTGGTATGATTGATGTTTTGAGGAATCCCGTAAACCAGGGGCCTGATGGTGAAATTCGAAAGAAAATCAAATCAACGGAGAATGATAAACCTTTATGCGGTCGGTACGTGGGTTTTGGCCCCATGGTCGATATTTTTCAGAAGAAAGATAAGTTATATGCAAAGTTTAAAGGCCCCGCGGCCCTCCTGATCCCTGAAGGGGATGGCGTTTTCAAACCGGTTCTACGAATTCTCTTTATTGATATTCCTGTGGCCCGATTGACTGAATATGAAAGGATCCGGTTCAGATTTTCTAAAAATCAGCAAGGCGATCAATTCCTCTTTATGGAAGCCCTTATAGGTGAATCAACATTTTCAATCCCCCTCCATCATTATGAGAAAGCGCATATCCCGAAATCTTACAACCGCTATTACGGCACCTGGGCTCTGGATGAACATGAGACTTACCCGAATATTTTGAAACTCTATCTGCCATCGAATCGATTAACATTTTTTGAAAAAGACGGGTGGCCTACGATCAAAATAAATACATGGATGGGTGAAGGACTGCTGCTGCTCGTACCGTTGTCAGAAAATTTGGCGCGTATCGCAGGCTCGGGGGAAATTATTTCTCTGAATGATGATACAGTGAATTATATCGGGCTTTCCTTCAAAAAAGTTCGGTAAGCCAAGCCGAATAAATTAAATAATATTGGGCCAAACCAAAATTCTAAGGAGGGATCAACCAATGAGATCATTCGCATCTGCGTTTCTTACTCTATCACTTGTTTTTGTGATTTCATGTGCAACAACACAAAAAGAAATTGATCCTTGGCTCAATACAATATCAGGTGGTAAGCCACCTGAAATAGACATCACTGGAAAATGGCGTGATACACAAGGGAGTGGTTTCTTCACTTGGGGCGAAGGCTACCTACACCAAGAACAAAATAAGATAAGAGGAGTCATTGGTGATTATAATATTAGTGGGGTAGTCTCAGGAAAAATAGTTTATCTCGCTTTTCTGTCTGGTGGCCGTGTTTATTACACAGCCCGTTTGGAAATGTTCCAAGATTTACTTACTGGAAACTATTTTAAGGCCAACGATAAGGAACAGAAAAGGGGTTATCCAGTATCTTTCGCAAAAACAGTCGACCCAATCAAAAAATAGAGTAAGAACCGTGGAACAGCCGGTGAACTATTGGAGGCGCTTTCCCTGAGGCCAATTTCTTAAAATATTTATCCGGGGGATTTTAAAAGGTTATTGAAGCTAACCAGAGCGATCACGTACCCATTCTCTTCGCCATGCCTGATAGGGTAAGTTTTTTCTCGATACCTTATCACCCCTTCTCCTTCACCCACCCTGACCACCTCTACCTCCCGGAAGGTTTGAAATAGGTCTAGGCCCAATGCTTTGGCTGCTGCCTCCTTGATGGTCCACGCACGAGTGGCGGCCCTCTCTGGGCCCAAACCGGATAGCGAAATAAGGTCCCTTTCCCTGGGTGACATGAAGAGATGTTTCGCCCTAGTTGCCTTTTCTGAAACCGTCTCAATATCAACGCCGATCGGATGCCTGTCGGCAACGGCGACCAAGAGCTGACCGGTGTGGGAAACCGAGCAATAGATTTTACTCTCGGCGAGACAGGGCCTCACGTCATCAGGGCCAAGGGTCTCAATCTCCCGGTCAGGCCTGTCTTTTTCCACCAAGTTAAGTTGGCGGGCAAGCCTCTTCAGGGCAACCCTCGCCGCCGTAAAACCCTTCCGCCTTCGCGGGCTCATTCTCATCGCCCTTGCTGCTTCACGCGGGGTGAAGAGATACTCCTCATCGGAGAAAATGGCTTCAATATCGAGGAGTACCATTCCAAGATAGGCCGATTTAAGCCGATCGATCCCCGACCAGTCTTGGAAATCTTTCACAAGAGAATAAGTAGAAATGAAACCAGAACTTATTTCATTCAAAAACAAAAGAATTCAGCCTCCTTGAGTGCAATTACGAAAATAATAGCGAGGCGGAGGTTTCCATGTCAAGGGAACCTAAAGAGAACACAAGTCAGAGGATGTCGCAATGTAATCCCAAAATGATAATGTCCTAATACTACAGCGACACATTGATTTTGAATAGTTTCGCCTTGGCGACAGCCTTCTTTCTGTGAGAGATATATGCAACATGGTTATGATGAGTGTGGTATTTGATAATTTCTATGGCTCCTTTCAAAGTCA